>CBFGZU010000023.1:0-25147 GCA_965653335.1 uncultured Pseudolysinimonas sp. | reverse complement strand
CCGTTCGACCCGTTCATGATCAAGCAGCGGATGCCGTACTTCCTCTACTCGCTCGAGGAGTTGCGCTGCGACCTCACCGCGTTCCGCGAAGCGGTGCGGCTCGCGCGCGCAGAGGAGACCGACGACACCACGCGGGATCACGCGCGACTCGCGCAGCACGCGATCCTCTTCGACCGCATGTTCCGCTTCCCGCTCACCGGCGACCGCGTGCACAACTACGACAGCCTCGGCGGGCAGCTGCTCTTCGCGTGGCTGCACCGGCGCGACGTGCTGCACTGGACCGACTCGCGACTCGCGCTCGACTGGGACCGGGTCCCCGCCGCGGTCGTGCAGCTGTCGGATGCCATCGACGACTTGTATTGGCGCAGCATCGACCGCCCCAAGGCCGCGCATTGGCTCGCGGCCTACGACCTGGTGCGCGGCGTTCTCGACCCGCACCCGGCATCCCGGTGGGCGCGGGGGCTGCCCGACGAGATCCTCACCGGTCCCGCGAAAGGCATGACGGATGCCGTGCTCGACGACGAGTTCCCGCTCTCGATGTTCTACGAAGCGTTGAGCAAGAAGATGGGCGACGTCATCGAGTCGACGCGCGGGATCACGGGCACCTCCTCCTGACGACGGAGGCGTGCCGACATCCGGTTCCGTAGGCTCGCTGAGGTGACCGCGCTCGATCGCCGTTCCGCGCCCACGGCCCGTGAACTGCGTAGCGACCTCTTCGTCGCACTCGCGTTCACTGTGGGAGCGCTCGCCAGTTCGGTGCTCTACCGGATAGCCGGAACGTTCGATGATCCGGCGCCGGCGTGGGCCGCTCTGCCGTATGCCCTCGGAATCTCCGTGCCGCTGATGTGGCGGCGACGGTATCCGAGCGCGGCGGCGATCTTCATCGCCGCGACCGCGATCGCGGCCGGCTCTCTCGCGGTGCCGGAGGTGCTCGTCGGCAACATCGCGCTCTTCCTCGCGTTCTACTCGGTCGGGGCGTGGGAATCGAACCGGTTGCGCGCCCACCTCGTGCGCGCCGCCATCATTTTGGCAATGTCGGTGTGGCTCGTCGCATGGGTCTACATGACTGCGGTCAACAACACAGGCGACAAGGAAATGTCGGGGGCTCCGTTCTCGCCTTTCGTCGCGTTCACCCTCATCCAGGTGCTGACCAACGTGCTGTACTTCGCCGGCGCGTACTACTACGGCGAGCGCGCGTGGGCGGCGGCTCGCGAACGTCGCACTCTCACGGCACGTACGGCGGAGCTGGAGTTCGAGCGGGAGCGACTCGCCGAGCAGGCGGTAGTCCTCGACCGGGTACGGATCGCCCGGGAGTTGCACGACTCAGTCGCCCACCACGTGTCGGTGATGGGAGTACAGGCCGGGGCAGCGCGATCGGCTCTCGACGCCGACCCGGAGGCGGCACGCGCCGCGCTCCTGCATGTCGAGGCGACGGCACGGTCGGCGATCGACGAGTTGCACGGAATTCTGGTAACTCTGCGGGATGCCGACGCTGCGGCGATCGACTCGACTGCGGGGTCGACCGTGGGGGTGGGAGCTATCCCCGACCTCGTGCAAGCATCGGTCGAAGCGGGTTTGCCGACCGGCTTCGAAGTGGTGGGGGAACCTCGGCCGATGCCGCCGACTTTGAGCCTCAATTTGTATCGCATCGCGCAGGAGGCCCTCACGAACGCCCGCAAGCACGCCGGGCCCGACGCCGTCGCCGAGGTGCGCGTGCGCTACCTGCCCGATGTCGTCGAACTCGAGATCGCCAACACAGGGCTCGCTCGCGGGCGCCGCTCGGTCGGTGGCCTCGGGCAGCTCGGGATGCGGGAGCGTGTCGCTGCATCCGGCGGCTCGCTCGAAGTCGGCCCCCGATCGCGCGGCGGGTACCTCGTGCGCGCTCGGCTTCCCACTCCGGCGAGCGCATGAGCGCCGCCCCTCGCATCCGACTTCTGCTGGTCGATGATCAGGAGCTGGTGCGCGCCGGCTTGCGGGTGATCCTGTCGAGCCGACCCGACCTCGAGGTGGTCGGCGAGGCGGGCGACGGCGTCGAGGCCCTTCAGCTCGCGCGCGAGCTGCGCCCGGACGTGATCTGCATGGACGTGCAGATGCCCCGCCTCGATGGCCTCGACGCGACCCGGCGCATCGTCGCCGACCGCGACGCGACCGGCACGGTGCTCGTGCTCACCACCTACGACGACGACGAGTCTGTGTTCCGCGCGCTCGACGCTGGCGCGAGCGGGTTCCTGCTGAAGACGGCGAGCCCCGAGCAGCTGGTGGATGCGGTGCGCGTTCTCGCGGCCGGCGACGCGCTGCTCGCCCCGGAGGTGACGCGACGGGTGATCGGACGGTTCGGCAGTCGCCCGGCGGCGCGCGACCTGGCGGAACTCACCGATCGCGAGACCGACGTTCTACGGCTCGTCGCCCGCGGCCTCTCCAACGCCGAGATCGCGAAGGAGCTGTTCGTCGGCGAAGCCACCGTGAAGACTCACGTCTCCAACATCCTGCTGAAGCTCGAGGTGCGCGACCGGGTTCAAGCGGTCGTACGCGCCTACGAGTCGGGTTTCGCCGTCCCCGGAAGCTGACCACCTCCCCCGCGAGGCGGAGCGTGCGACCCCTCGCGGGAGGGAAGCGGTCACGCCGGCGACTGCCTAGCGTGGTGGTTGACCGAGGAGGTCGAATGCTCGAGATCCGCAACCTCGACAAGCGGTACGGCACACGTCAGGTGCTCAGCGACGTCAGCTTCGACGTGCGGCCCGGCCGCATGACCGGATTCGTCGGAGCCAACGGTGCCGGCAAGACGACGACGATGCGCATCATTCTCGGAGTGCTCACCCCCGACACGGGAATGGTCAGTTTCGGTGGATCACCGCTCGACGATGGCGGGCGACGGCGATTCGGGTACATGCCCGAAGAGCGCGGCCTGTATCCGAAGATGCGACTGCGGGAGCAACTCGTCTATCTCGCCCGGCTGCACGGGTTCACGACCGGCGACGCGACGCGAAACGCGACGACGCTCCTTGAGCGCCTGGGCTTAGGCGAACGCGCCGACGAGCCGATCGAGAAGCTCTCGCTCGGCAACCAGCAGCGCGCACAGATCGCGGCCGCGCTCGTGCACGACCCTGAGGTGCTCGTGCTCGACGAGCCGTTCTCAGGACTCGACCCGATGGCCGTCGATACGGTCGTCGGCGTGCTCTCTGAACGCGCCGCGGCGGGCGTTCCCGTCTTGTTCTCGAGTCACCAGCTCGACATCGTCGAACGGTTGTGCGACGACCTCGTCATCATCGCCGATGGCCGCGTCCGGGTCTCCGGATCGCGCGTCTCTCTGCGCGATCAGCACAGCACCCTGCGCTACGAACTGCTCACGAGCGCCGACACGGCTTGGCTGCGCGACCAACCTGGGGTCGAGGTCGTCGAGTTCGACGGGAACTACGCCGTCTTCGACGCCGACGATGAAGATGTGGTGCAGGCGGTACTGCGTGAAGCATCCGCACGCGGCTCAGTGCTCAATTTCGCGCGCCAGCATCCGTCCCTTTCGCAGATATTCAAGGAGGCCGTCCAGTGACTCCCACCCCCGGCCTTCGAATCGGTTCCGGCCGACTCGCCCTGCTCGTCGCCGAGCGCGAGATCACGACCCGGCTGCGCACCAAGTCGTTCCTGATCTCGACGGGCATCCTGTTGCTGCTCGTGCTCGGCGGCATCATCGTGAGTTCGATCAATGCGGCCAACGGCGCCGATACCCGCGTGGCCGTCGCCGACAGCGCGCTGCTCGACGGCATCGACGGCATGGAGGTCGTGCCGGTCGACAGTATCGACGACGCGAAGCGGCTCGTCCTCGACGGCGACGTCGAGGCTGCCGTCATCGCCGACGACTCCACCCCGATCGGGGTGCGGGTCATCGCCGAAAGCAGTCCACCGCTGAGCCTGATCAATCGACTGAGCGTGACACCTCCCGTGGAGTTGCTCGATCCGGACGCGATTCCCGGAGAGCTGGCCTACATCGTCGCTTTCGGATTCGGCATCGTGTTCTTCACCGCGGCGATGACGTTCGGTCCGACGATCGCACAGTCGGTCGTCGAGGAGAAGCAGACGCGCGTGGTCGAGATCCTGCTCGCGGCCGTGCCGACCCGAGTGCTGTTCACCGGCAAGATGCTCGGCACCTCGGTGCTCGCGTTCGGGCAGATCGCCCTCATCGCCGCGATGGCGATCATCGGTCTCACGGTGACCGGGCAGGACACCCTGCTCCTCGGGCTCGGCGTCGCCGTCATGTGGTTCGTGGTCTATTTCATCGTCGGGTTCGTCATGCTCGCAGCGATGTTCGCCGCGACGGGGGCGATGGTCTCGCGGCTGGAAGACATGGGAGCGACGACGACGCCCGTCACGATGCTCGTGATGCTGCCGTACTTCTTGGTGATCTTCTTCAATGACAACTCGCTCGTGGTGTCGATCATGTCGTACGTGCCGTTCTCGGCCCCCGTTGCGATGCCGCTGCGGCTCTTCCTCGGAACCGCCGAATGGTGGGAGCCGCTGCTGTCGCTCGGCATCCTCGCGGTGTCGACGGTCGCGCTGATCGCGATCGGCGTGCGCATCTACGAGAACTCGCTGCTCAGGTTGGGGGCGCGGGTGTCGTGGAAGGAAGCGCTCGCGCGATGATGTGACCATGAAGTTGTCACTGCCCCTGGACTACACCGGCAACCCCGTCGAGTCGGCGACGCTCGTCGCCGAGCTCGAGCAGGCGGGACTCGACACCGTGTGGATCGCGGAGCCCTACGGCTTCGACGCCCCCACGCTCATGGGCTACCTCGCGGCGAAGACGCAGCGGATCGTCATCGCGGCCGGCATCCTCAACATCTTCTCGCGCACGCCGGGCGCGCTGCTGCAGACCGTCGCGGGCCTCGACAGTGTCTCGGGAGGGCGGGCTGCTTTGGGGCTGGGCGCGTCCGGCCCGCAAGTGATCGAAGGATTCCACGGCGTTCCCTTCGACCGTCCCCTGGCGCGCACGCGCGAGATCGTCGAGATCATCAGGATGGGCCTGCGCCGGCAGCCGCTCGTGCACGAGGGCATCTACGACCTGCCGCTTCCCGCCGACCAGGGGCTCGGACTGGGTAAACCCCTCAAGTTGCTCAACCGGCCGGTGCGTTCGGCTGTGCCCATCTGGCTCGCGGCGCTCGGCGAGAAGAGTGTCGCGGTTGCGGCAGAGATCGGCGACGGCTGGCTGCCGTTCCTCTTCGTGCCGGAGAAGGCCCACGAGGTGTGGGGGGACGCTCTCGCCGACGGCGCGGCGCGGCGCTCTCCGGAGCTCGCCCCGCTCGAGATCAGCGCCGGGGGTCTGGTCGCGATCGGCGACGACGTGAAAGGCGCTCTCGACCGGATGCGTCCGCAGTTCGCGCTCTACGTCGGCGGGATGGGGGCGCGCGGCCGCAACTTCTACTTCGACCTCGCGTGCCGATACGGATTCGAGAGCGAGGCCCACGAGATCCAGGACCTCTACCTCGCCGGCCGGCACCGCGACGCGGAGGCGAAGGTGCCGCTCGAGTGGCTCGAAGGCGCCAACCTCGTCGGGCCCGCGTCGTACGTTCGCGAGCGGATCGAGGCGTACCGGGCGGCCGGCGTCACCGATCTCCAGGTCACGATCGCCGGGGGCGACCCGGTGGCGACGGTGGCTCAGCTCAAGGAGTGGACGGCCTGAACTCCCAGCCGCTCGTGACTCCCGAAGCGTAGCGTCGGAGCCATGACGAAGGATCGGCCATGACGAAGGATCACTCGACGCTCAAGGCGGTACTCATCGCCCTCGGCGCTCTGCTCTACGGCGCCTCGCCGATCGACCTGATCCCCGAAATCATCGCCGGCCCGCTCGGCTTCGGCGACGACGCCCTCGTGCTCATCGGTGCCGGGGTCGCGATCTTCCGCATCCTGAAAGGTCGCGCCGCGCGGCAGCGGGCCGCGTCGGGCAGTGCCACCATGGGGTGGTGAGCCGACTCCACGATCCCGCCTGGCGGGGCTTCGCCTCCGACAACTACGCGGGAGTCCACCCCGAGGTGCTCGCCGCCCTCGCGGATGCCAACGAGGGTCATCAGGTCTCGTACGGCGACGACGCCTACACCGCGCGGCTCGGCGAGGTCATGCGCGATCAGTTCGGGCCGCACGCCGAGGTGTTCCCGGTGTTCAACGGCACGGGCGCGAACGTCGTCGCGCTGACGAGTCTCGTGCCGCGCTGGGGTGCGGTCGTCACGAGTCGCACGTCGCACATCCACTCGGATGAGGGCGGCGCGCCCGAGAAGATGACCGGGCTCAAGCTGTTCGTCGTGCCGACGCCCGACGGCAAGCTCACCCCCGAGCTGATCGCGACCGAGGCGTGGGGCTGGGGCGACGAGCACCGCGCCCAGCCGCTCGCCGTCAGCATCACGCAGACGACGGAGCTCGGCACGCTTTACACGCCCGACGAGGTCCGTGCGATCGCCGACTTCGCTCACGAGCATGGGATGGCGCTCCACCTGGACGGCGCCCGCATCTGGAACGCTGCCGCCGCCCTCGGGGTGCCGTTCTCTGCGTTCACCGTCGATGCCGGCGTCGACATCCTGAGCTTCGGCGGCACCAAGATCGGGGGGCTCGGCGCGGAGGCGGTCGTCGTGCTCGACCCGTCGCGCGTCGACGGCCTCGTCTTCCTGCGCAAGACGACGATGCAGCTCTCGAGCAAGATGCGATTCCTCTCCGCGCAGTTGCTGGCGCTCTTCGAGGGCGGTCTCGGGCTCGCGGCCGCCGCGCACGCCAACGCGATGGCGGCACGGTTGCGCGGCGCGCTCGACGAGCTCGCGCTGCCCGGACTCGGCTTCAGTCAGGCGACCCAGGCCAACGCGGTGTTCGCCGTGCTCGACCCCGCAACGGCCGACCGCATCCGCGAGCAGGTGCGCTTCTACGACTGGAATCGCGCCGCGGGGGAGGTGCGCTGGATGACGTCCTTCGACACGACCGAAGCGGATGTCGACGCCTTCGTCGAGGTCATCCGGGCCGAACTCTCGTAGCTCTGCCTCGCCCGGCTGGGCACTCCACCTAGGGGCGCAGCAGCACTTTGATCGCGCGGCGTTCATCCATCGCGGCATAGGCTTCCCCGACCTGCGCGAGCGGAAGTTCGAGGTCGAACACCGCGCCCGGTCGCAGCCGTCCGTCGAGCACTTCGGGCAACAGCTCGGGGAGGTAGTTGCGCACCGGTGCGACTCCGCCGCGTACCCCGACGTTGCTCGAGAACAGCTTCCGGATCGGCACCTCCGATCCGCCGTTGGGAACCCCCACGAATCCGACCTGCCCGCCGGGCCGCGTCGACCCGATCGCCTGCCGCATCGACTCCCCGGTGCCGACGCATTCGAGCACCCGGTCGGCACCGACGCCGTCGAACAGATCGCGAATGATGCGGATGCCGTCCTCGCCGCGCTCCTCGACGACGTCGGTCGCCCCGAACTCTCGGGCGAGCGCCTGCCGGGAGGCGTGCCGCGACATCGCGACGATGCGCCCCGCGCCGAGCCGGGAGGCGGCGAGGATCGCGCACAACCCGACGGCGCCGTCGCCGACGACCACGACGGTGTCGCCGGCTCGCACCCCGGCTGAGACGGCGGCGTGATGACCGGTGCCCATGACGTCGGAGAGGGTCAGCAGGTGTGGGATGAGCGCATCATCCACCGGGCCGGGTACGACCATGAGGGTGCCATCGGCGAGCGGCACCCGCACCAGTTCGCCCTGCCCGCCGTCGGCCGGATGCCCCTGCCGGTCGTCGCCGCCCCACCAGCTGCCCTGCAGGCAGGAGGGGGAGAACCCGTTGCGGCAGTTCACGCAGGTCATGTCGCACACGTAGAACGGCGCGATGACGAAGTCGCCGGGCTTCACGTGCGCCACGTCGGCACCGACCTGCTCGACGATGCCGACGAACTCGTGCCCGATCCGGCCGCTCGACCGGGTCACCCCGCGGTAGGGCCAGAGGTCCGAACCGCAGACGCACGACGCCACGACGCGCACGATCGCGTCGTCGCCGGTCACCAGCTCCGGGTCGGGCACCTCTTCGAGGCGGATGTCGTGGTCACCATGGAGGAGCGTCGCGCGCATCCATCAAAGCTACTCGCCGCCCCAGCCGACGACACGGCAGCGAATGCCGGGGACGCCCGCGAATTTGGCGTCGGCCGTCACGAGGGGGCTGCCGAGCTCTTCGGCGAGCGCGAGGTAGGCCGCGTCGTAGGCGGTCGCGTTGCTCGCGAGCTCGCGGATTCGGGGCAGCAGCGGCACGGTCGGCCAGACGTCGAGATCGAGCGCGACCAACCGGCGCGTGATCCGGTCGAGGTCGTCGTCGCCGATCTTGCCGCCGAGCCAGGCTCCTCGGATCGCGCTGAATGCCTCGAGCCTGAAGTGCTCGGGCACGACCCAGTGCCCCGTTCGCGCCATCGCGGCAATGAGTTCGGGGGTCGCCCGTTCGAGTTCCAGGTCGACGAATGCCGACGAGTCGAGGACCAGCATCAGGCGCCGACGGACGCGCCGTCGATGCCCACCGCGTCGCGGACACGTTCGTCCCGTTCCTGCCACCCCGCGCGAATCTCGTCACGAGTCGTCGATGGAGTCGTTGGGCGCTGGCGGCTCGCTGCCTCACGGAGCCACGACAGGTTGCGCGCCGAGGCGGCCTCGCGCTCGAGCACCTCGGCGAGGTAGACCTGCAGCGACACGCCCCTCCGGTCAGCCTCACCCGCTAGGGCTTCGCGCACCTCGTCCGAGACCCCGCGTACCTGGATAGCAACCATGCCGTCATTTTAGCATGCACTTTCGCGGGCAGGCACCCTAGGCTTCGGCGATCTCCATGCGCGAGACGGTGAGCTCGTCGGCGCCGAGATCGACCCGCACGGTGTCGCCATCCTGGATCTCGCCCCCGAGCAGGGCGCGCGCGAGCCTGTCGTCGATCTCGTGCTGCATGAGCCGGCGCAGCGGCCGGGCGCCGTAGATCGGATCGAACCCCCGCTCGGCGAGCCACGACCGCGCATCGGGGGTAACGGCCAATTGCAGCCGCCGCTCGCCGAGCCGGCGCTCGAGCCGGTCGATGTAGAGCGACACGATCTGACCGAGGTCGTCGGTCGACAGCGGCGAGAACACGACGATGTCGTCGAGGCGGTTCACGAACTCGGGCTTGAACGCCTGTCGCACGAGGTCGTTCACGGCGGCCTTCTTCTGTTCCCACGGCAGACCCGGGTCGACGAGAATCTGCGAGCCGAGGTTCGAGGTCAAGATGAGGATCGTGTTGCGGAAGTCGACGGTACGACCCTGGCCGTCGGTGAGCCGACCGTCGTCGAGCACTTGAAGCAGCACGTCGAAGACTTCCGGATGCGCCTTCTCGACCTCGTCGAGCAGAATCACCGAGTAGGGGCGGCGACGCACGGCCTCCGTGAGCTGCCCGCCCTGCTCGAAGCCGACGTATCCGGGCGGGGCGCCGACGAGACGCGAGACGGAGAACTTCTCGCCGTACTCCGACATGTCGATGCGCACGAGCGCTTTCTCGTCGTCGAACAAGTACTCGGCGAGCGCTTTCGCGAGCTCCGTCTTACCGACGCCGGTCGGGCCGAGGAAGAGGAACGAGCCGGTCGGCCGGTCGGGGTCGGAAATGCCGGCCCGCGTGCGCCGCACCGCTTCCGAGACGGCACGCACGGCATCCTTCTGGCCGATCAACCGCTTGCCGAGTTCGCTCTCGAGGTTCAGCAGCTTCTCGGTCTCGCCCTGCTTGAGCTTGTCGACGGGAATGCCGGTCCACGCCGCGACGACCGACGCGATGTCCTCATCGGTCACTTGGTCGTTGACCATGCGCGGTCCGGTCTGCTCGGCCTCCTCGGCCTCCTGCAGGCGCGTCTCGATGCCCGGGATCGTCTCGTAGTTGAGCTTCGAGGCCTTCTGATAGTCGCCCTCGCGCATGGCGCGGTCGAGCTCGATGCGGGCGTCGTTGAGCTGCGTCTTCAGGTCGCCGACGGAGTGCAGCGACGCCTTCTCGGCGAGCCAGCGCGTCTGCAGGTGCCCGAGTTGCGACTCGCGCTCGGCCATGTCGGCGCGCAGCTTCTCGAGCCGCGCCTTCGACGCGGCGTCCTTCTCTTTCTTGAGGGCGAGCTCTTCGATCTTGAGCCGGTCGACGGCGCGCTTGAGTTCGTCGATCTCGACCGGATTGGAGTCGATCTCCATCTTCAAGCGCGAGGCGGCCTCGTCGATCAGGTCGATCGCTTTGTCCGGCAGCTGGCGGCTCGTGATGTAGCGGTTGGAGAGGGATGCCGCCGCCACGAGAGCGCTGTCGGCGATCGTCACCTTGTGGTGGGCCTCGTACCGCTCCTTGAGTCCGCGCAGAATGGCGACGGTGTCTTCGACACTCGGTTCGCCGACGTAGACCTGCTGGAACCGGCGCTCGAGGGCGGCATCCTTCTCGATGTATTCGCGGTACTCGTTGAGCGTCGTCGCGCCGATCATGCGCAGCTCGCCGCGCGCGAGCATCGGCTTGAGCATGTTCGCCGCCGCGACCGACCCTTCGCCGCCGCCCGCGCCCATGAGGGTATGCAGTTCGTCGATGAACGTGATGATCTGGCCCTCGGAGTCGTTGATCTCTTTGAGCACGGCCTTGAGCCGCTCCTCGAACTCGCCCCGGTACTTCGCGCCCGCGACGAGCGCCGCGAGGTCGAGGCTCACGAGTTGCTTGTCTTTGAGCGAGTCGGCGACATCGCCCGCGACGATGCGCTGGGCGAGCCCTTCGACGACGGCGGTCTTGCCGACGCCGGGTTCGCCGATGAGCACGGGGTTGTTCTTGGTGCGCCGCGTGAGCACCTGGCTGATGCGGCGGATCTCGGCATCCCGGCCGATGACCGGGTCGAGTTTGCCGCTCTTGGCGATCTCGGTGAGGTTGATGCCGTACTGCTCGAGAGCGGTCTTCTGCTCCTCTTGTTGCCCGGAAGTGGGGGCGCCTTGCATGTTGGCCATGTGGTCCAGTCCAGAATTGAGTCGAAGTGACTCAAGTCTACGGGCCATCCGCCTCTCTGCGCCAGATCGACCTCTCTGCTCCTGACCGACTTCTTCTGCGCCGGACGAGTCGCGTCATTCCCCCGCACCGGCGACAATGACGGGGTGACACTCGCCCCGGCCCTCGTCGGCATCTCCCACGGCACCTCCTCGAGTGAGGGACAGCGCGCGGTCACCGGCCTCATCGACGCCGTCGCGGCGGCGAATCCCGACCTCGTCGTCGTGCAGGGGTACGTCGACGTGCAGCATCCCGATCCGACCGAGACCCTCGCCGGCCTCGCCCCGGGTCACGCCGCGATCGTCGTCCCCCTTCTCCTGTCGGGCGGCTACCACGTGCACGTCGACCTCGCGAGATCCGTCGGCGCTGAGACGACACGTCCGGTGACCCTCTCGGGCGCCCTCGGCCCCGACGATCGGCTCGCGCGCGTCCTCCAGACCCGGCTCGCGGAAGCCGGCTTCGGCGACGGCGACGAACTCGTGCTCGCGGTCGCCGGTTCGAGCGACGCTCGCGCGGTCGCCGACTGCCGGGTCGCGGCCGATCAGCTCGCGCGCACGACCGGCCGGGACGTCACCCTCGGCTTCCTCTCCGCGGCGGAGCCCCGGCTCGACGCGGCCGTCGCGCAGTCCCGCGCGGCCCACCCCGGTCGTCGCGTCGTCGTCTCCAGCTATCTGCTGGCCCCCGGCTACTTCCAGGATCTCGCCGCAGCCGCGGGGGCCGACGTCATCACGGCCCCGCTCCTGCGGCCCGACGAACCGGCCCCGCGGCCGCTCGTTGACATCGTCGTCGACCGGTATCGCGCCGCGCTCGGCACCGCATCATGACGCGGAGTTACCTCGCAAGACAGTTCGCTACGTCGTGTGACCCGACTTGACGTCGCGGCGTTGTCGGCGGTCGTGCGCCGAAGCTAACGTGCCCCGAGAGCACTCGTCCCGCCCGCGTTCGAGCCGAGCGCCAGGAGGGTGTCATGTCTCAAAAGCCGGCCGAGCCCGTCGCCGCGGTACGCGCGCCACGGCCCGAGTCCCGCCCGCACGGGCAGTGGAAAGTCGACGGCACGACTCCGCTCAACGCCAACGAGACCTGGAAGCAGCAAGACGGCGGCCTCGCCGTGCGCGAGCGGATCGAAACGATCTACTCCCAGCAGGGGTTCGCCTCCATCGACGACACCGACCTGCGCGGTCGCTTCCGCTGGTGGGGGCTGTACACGCAACGCAAGCCGGGCATCGACGGCGGCAAGACCGCGACACTCGAGCCGCACGAACTCGAAGACGAATACTTCATGTTGCGCGTTCGCATCGATGGCGGGCAGCTCACGACCGATCAGTTGCGGGTCATCGGGGCGATCTCGACGGAGTTCGGTCGCGACACCGCCGATCTCACCGACCGCCAGAACGTGCAGTTGCACTGGATCCGCGTCGAGGACGTGCCCGAGATCTGGCGGCGGCTCGAAGCGGTCGGCCTCGGCACGACCGAGGCGTGCGGCGACGTGCCGCGCGTCGTGCTCGGCTCACCCGTCGCCGGGATCGCCGCCGACGAACTCATCGACCCGACCGACGCGATCGCCGAGATCACCGCGAAGTACATCGGCGACCCCGAACTGGCCAACCTCCCGCGCAAGTTCAAGACGGCCATCACGGGTCACCCGAGCCAAGACGTCGTGCACGAGATCAACGACGTCGCGTTCGTCGCGGTCAAGCATCCCGAGCTGGGAATCGGATACGACCTCTGGGTCGGCGGCGGCCTCTCGACCGCTCCGCGTCTCGGCGAGCGCCTCGGTGCGTTTGTCGCCCCGGATGCGGTGGCCGACGTCTGGTACGGCGTCACCGCCATCTTCCGCGACTACGGCTACCGCCGGTTGCGCACCAAGGCGCGATTGAAGTTCCTGCTCGCCGACTGGGGCCCGCAGAAGTTCCGGGACATTCTTGAGACCGAGTACCTCGGCCGGGCTCTTCCCGACGGCCCGCCGGCTCCGACCCCCACGACGCCCGGCGACCACGTCGGCGTGCACGCCCAGCGCGATGGTCGCTTCTACATCGGCGTGACGCCCTTCGTGGGCCGCGTCTCCGGCACCATCCTCACGCGCCTCGCCGATCTGCTCGAACAGCACGGCTCGAGCCGGCTCCGCACGACTCCGCATCAGAAACTCGTGCTGCTCGACATCCCGGAAGAGAACGTCGAACCGCTCATCGCCGCCCTCGAGGAACTCGGCTTGTCCGCGCGTCCCAGCCTGTTCCGCCGCTCCACGATCGCGTGCACGGGTCTCGAGTTCTGCAAACTCGCGATCGTCGAGACCAAGTACGCGGCGACGGCGGCCGTTCTCGAGCTGGAGAAGCGGCTCGCCGGCATCGACGTGCCTCAAGCGATCAGCCTCCACGTGAACGGATGCCCGAACTCGTGCGCGCGCATCCAGACGGCCGACATCGGCCTCAAGGGCCAGCTCCTCCCCGACGGGCAAGGCGGCCAGGAGCCCGGCTTCCAGGTGCACCTCGGCGGCGGCCTCGCCTCGCCGGAGCGCGACGAAGCGGGCCTCGGTCGCACCATCCGCGGCCTCAAGGTCACGGCGGCCGACCTGCCCGACTACGTCGAACGTCTCGTTCTGCGCTTCCTGAAAGACCGGGAGAACGACGAGACCTTCGCCCGCTGGGCACATCGAGCAGACGAGGAGGCGCTCCGATGAACGCCGTCGTTCCCGAAGCATCCGTTTCGGAGTCGCGCCGACACGATGAGCTGCGCGCGCTCGCCGAGGCCGGCTCTCGAGAGCTGGGCGAGGCGAGCGCCGAGCAGGTCGTCGCCTGGGTCGCCGCTCACTTTGACACGACGAAGGTCGCGGTGGCCTGCTCGATGGCCGACGCCGTGCTGCCGCACCTGGTATCGCAGCACGTGCCGGGAGTCGACGTACTGTTCCTCGACACGGGATACCACTTCCCCGAGACGTACGCGACGCGCAACGAGGTCGCGCGGGCTCTCGACGTGCGCGTCGTCGACGTGCTGCCCAAGAAGACCGTCGCCGAGCAGGATGCCGAGCACGGGGCGGAGCTCTTCAGCCGCGACCCCGCCCTGTGCTGCGCGATGCGCAAGGTCGAGCCGCTCCACGCGTCGCTCGCCGGATACGACGTGTGGTTCACGGGCGTACGCCGCGACGAGGCCCCGACGCGCACCAACACCCCGCTCATCACCTGGGATGAGCGCAACGGTCTCATCAAGGTGAACCCACTCGCGGCCTGGACCTTCGATCAGCTACTCGACTACGCGGGCGAGCACGAGGTCCCCGTCAACCTCCTGCTGTCGAACGGCTACCCGTCGATCGGATGCGCGCCGTGCACCCGACCGGTCGCGGAAGGCGAAGACCCGCGCGCGGGTCGCTGGGCCGGGCTCACGAAGACCGAATGCGGGTTGCACACATGACCGCGTCAGCTCCCGCCGCGACGGGCCGGGCCCTCTCGACCCTCGACCGCCTCGAGAGCGAAGCGGTGCACGTCATCCGCGAAGTCGCCGCGGAATTCGAGCGACCGACGCTGCTGTTCTCGGGCGGTAAGGACTCCGTCGCCGTGCTCCACCTCGCCGCGAAAGCGTTCTGGCCCAGCCGCATCCCGTTCTCGCTCCTCCACGTCGACACGGGGCACAACTTCCCCGAGGTGCTCGCGTTCCGGGATGCGACGGTCGAGCGCTTCGGCGTGCGCCTCGAGACGGCGCTCGTGCAGGACTACATCGATGACGGGCGGCTGCAGGAACGCGCCGACGGAACACGCAACCCGCTGCAGACCCAGCCCCTCCTCGACGCGATCGCCGCAGGCCGTCACGACGCGGTCTTCGGCGGCGCCCGCCGCGACGAGGACAAGGCGCGGGCGAAGGAACGCATCCTGTCGCTTCGCAACGAGTTCGGGCAGTGGGACCCGCGCAACCAGCGACCCGAGCTGTGGAACCTCTACAACGGCCGTCACACCGTCGGACAGCACGTGCGCGTCTTCCCAATCAGCAACTGGACAGAACTCGACGTCTGGCGCTACATCGAGCGTGAGGGAATCGAGCTGCCGCCGCTCTACTACGCGCACGACCGCGAGGTGTACCGGCGCGACGGCATGTGGCGCGCCGTCAGCCCCGTCTCGCTTCCGACGCCCGAGGAACGCGTCGAGGTGCGCACGGTTCGCTATCGCACGGTCGGCGACATGAGCTGTACCGGCGCGGTCGAGTCGGATGCCGCGAGCGTGACCGACGTCGTGCGGGAGATCATGCAGACCACGATCACCGAGCGCGGAGCGACCCGCGCCGACGACCGGCTCTCCGAAGCGGCGATGGAAGACCGCAAGCGGGACGGGTACTTCTGATGTCGACATCCCTCATCTCCGACGTGCTCGAGCGCACCGCCGACACGACCCTCTTCCGGTTCGCCACAGCGGGCTCGGTCGACGACGGGAAGTCGACCCTCGTCGGTCGCCTCCTGCACGACTCGAAGTCGATCCTCGCGGACCAGCTCGACTCGGTCACTCGCACGTCGGCCGAACGCGGCTTCGGCGGGATCGACTTCGCCCTGCTCACCGACGGCTTGCGCGCCGAGCGCGAGCAGGGGATCACGATCGACGTCGCCTACCGCTACTTCTCCACCGGGCGGCGGTCGTTCGTTCTCGCCGATTGCCCCGGCCACGTGCAGTACACGCGCAACATGGTGACGGGAGCGACGACGGCCGATGCCGTCGTCGTGCTCATCGACGGGCGCAACGGAGTACTCGAGCAGACCCGGCGCCACCTGTCGGTCGTCCATCTGCTGCGCGTTCCCCACGTGATCATCGCGGTCAACAAGATCGACCTGCTCGGCTACGACAAGGCGGCGTTCGAGGCGGTCGAGGCGGAAGTTCGCGCTGTCACCGACGAACTCGCCCTCGGCGAGGTCCACGTGATCCCGGTGTCCGCCCTCGAGGGTGACAACATCGTCGACCGCTCGGAGCGCACCGCGTGGTACGACGGGCCGAGCCTGCTCGAGCTTCTCGAGACGCTGCCCACGACCGACGAGATCGAGGCCGGCACCGCATCCTTCCGGTTGCCCGTGCAGCTCGTCCTCCGCCCGCAGAACGGCGATCACCGTGACGGCCGCGCCTACGCGGGCCAGATCTCGTCGGGCACCGTTCGGGTCGGCGACGACGTGACCGTCTACCCGGGTGGCGCGTCCACGGTCGTCACCGGGATCGACTTCGCGGGCACCGCCCTCGACGAAGCGACGGCCCCCCAATCGGTCGCGATCCGGGTCGGCGGCGACTTCGACATCACGCGAGGTGCGACGATCGCGTCGTCGGAACGGCCGCTCGTTGTCAGTCGCGACGTGACCGCGGCCCTCTTCTGGCTCGATCCGCGGCCCTTGCAGGTCGGGGCGCGCGTGCTCGTCAAGTCCGGGACGACGACCGTGCAGGCGATCGTGTCCGCCGTCGGCGGGCGCCGCGATCTCGACACGCTCGCCCTTCAGCCCGCGACCGAACTCGCCGCCAACGACATCGGCGAGGCGACGCTGCGGCTCGCCTCGGAGATCCCGGTCGAGGCCTATGCCGACAACCGCCGCTCGGGTGCCTTCCTCGTGATCCATCCCCAGGACGGGGCGACGCTCGCCGCCGCGATCGTTCTCTCGCCGTCTTCCGTTACGGATTCTGACGGTGCGTGAGGTTCTCTTACGGTCGGTGACCGGGTGTGACACGGCCTTTTCGCGAGACGGTGCGGGCGCACCTACTGTGGCGCCTACCTCATCCGTTATTGCGAAAGGAAGAATCAGAATGACCCGCCGCACCGTACTCGCATCGACCGCCCTGCTCGCCGCCGCCTCGCTGCTGAGCGGGTGCTCGGCGACTTCCTCGGCGAGCGAACAAAGCACCTCACCCGCCGAAGAGGTGCACCTCGGGTATTTCGCCAATGTCACGCACGCCCCGGCCCTCGTCGGGCTCGAGCAGGGCTTCTTCGAGGATGCGCTCGGCGACACCACCCTGACGACCGAACTCTTCAACGCCGGCCCCGCGACGATCGAGGCGATCAGCGCGGGTGCCATCGACGCCGCGTACATCGGACCGAGCCCCGCGATCAACACCTACATCAAGAGCGGCGGCGCATCGGCGGTCGTCGTCGCGGGCGCGACGACCGGGGGCGCCGCTCTCGTCGTGCGCGACGGCATCGACACCCCTTCCGACCTGGCCGGCGCGACGCTCGCGACCCCGCAGCTCGGCAACACGCAAGATGTCGCGTTGCGCGCCTGGCTCGCCGACGAAGGTTTCGAGACGACGACGGAGGGCGGAGGAGACGTGAGCATCACACCGACCGAGAACGCCGACACCCTGGCGCTCTTCCAGCAGGGCGAGCTCGACGGCGCCTGGCTGCCGGAGCCCTGGGTCTCCCGGCTCGTGATCGAAGGCGGGGCTCACGTGCTGGCCGACGAGGCGGACCTGTGGGAGGACGGGATCTTCCCGACGACCGTGCTGCTGGTCAACAAGACCTTCCTCGCCGAGCACCCGGAGACCGTGAAGGCGCTGCTCGACGGACACGTCGAAGCCGTCAACTGGCTCAACGAGAACCCGGACCAGGTCGCCGACGTCGTCAACGCCCGCCTGACCGCCGACACGGGGAAGGCCCTCGCCGACGATGTGATCACGCGCGCCCTCGCGAACGTCGCGTTCTCGGTCGACCCGGCCGCCGACACCTTCCCGGTACTCGTCGACCACGCCGTCGAGGCGGGGACGGGCACCGACGGTGACATCGACGGTCTCTTCGACTTCCGCCTGCTGAACGAGATCCTCCGCGCCGCCGGCGCCGAGGCCGTCTCGGCGGACGGACTCGGGAAGGAGTAGACGTGAGTGCCCAGCCCGCCATCTCTATCGAGGCGCTCAGCAAGCGCTTCGGCGAGGCTGGGCCTCTCGTTCTCGACGGCATCGACCTGCGCATCGAGCCGGGCGAGTTCGTGTGTCTGCTCGGGGCATCAGGATGCGGCAAGTCGACCCTGCTGAACATCATCGCGGGACTGGAGCGCCCGACCACCGGATCCGTGACGGTCCCCAGCGGGAAGGTCGCCGTCATGTTCCAGGACGCCGCGCTTTTCCCCTGGCTCACCGCTCGTCGCAATGTCGAGCTCGCCCTGCGGCTGCGCGGAGTCCCGCGCCAGCAGCGTCGGGCGCAGGCCCTCGAGTTGCTCGATCTCGTCAACCTCGCGGATGCCGCGCAGAAGCGTCCGCACGAACTCTCCGGGGGAATGCGCCAGCGCGTCGCGCTCGCCCGTTCCCTCGCCCAGGACCGCCCGGTGCTCCTCATGGACGAGCCGTTCGCAGCTCTCGACGCGATCACCCGCGACCTGTTGCACGAAGAGCTCGAACTCGTCTGGCGCCGGACCGGGCGCACGATCGTGTTCGTCACCCACAACGTCCGGGAGGCCGCGCGGCTCGGCCAGCGCGTGCTGCTCATGTCGTCGCGACCCGGCCGGATCGCCAACGAATGGCGAGTGGACGACTCGGGACCGCGGCGGATCGAATCGCCCGAGGTCTCCCGTCTCGCGATCGAGATCACCGATCAGCTGCGAAAGGAGATCCGTCGCAATGCCGCGTGACCTGACGCCGGAGGCTCCCACCGCCCTCGCCTCCGCCCGGCCGGATAGCTCCCCCCTGCCAGAAACCTCCGCGGACGACCTTCGCACTCTCGAGGCGGGACTCGACGCGCTGCAGACGGTCGCGCCTCCGAAACGGAGCGCGTGGCGCCGCCGCGCCGCCGGCGTGTTGCCTCCGATTCTGTTGCTCGTCCTCCTCGTCGTCGCGTGGCAGGCCTACGTCGTGATCGCGCAACCGCGTCCCGACCTCTTCCCCGGACCGCTCGCCGTCGCCGACGCGTTCGGCGCGGCATGGGAGAGCGGGCGGGTGCAGCTCGCGGTCACGACGAGCCTCGAGCGCGGCTTCATCGGCTTCCTCATCGCGATCGCTGTCGGCACCCCGATCGGCCTGCTTCTCGCCGAGGTCCGGATCGTGCGGCGCGCTCTCGGCCCGCTCGTCTCCGGCCTTCAAGTGCTGCCCTCGGTGGCGTGGGTGCCCGCCGCCATTCTCTGGTTCGGCCTCACCGACGCGACCGCCTATTTCGTGGTGCTCATGGGCGCCGTCCCGTCGATCGCCAACGGGCTCGTCGCGGGGGTCGACCAGGTCCCGCCGCAGCTCCGGCGCGTCGGCATCGTTCTGGGGGCGTCGCGAATCCAGCAGGCGACTCTGATCGGTCTGCCCGCCGCGATGCCCGGCTACTTCGCCGGCCTCAAGCAAGGCTGGGCCTTCTCGTGGCGCTCGCTCATGGCCGCTGAGATCATCACGACGGGCGGCACGATCGGCTTCGGCCTGGGCACGATGCTCAACCAGAGTCGCGAGCTCGCCGACCTCGCGGCGGTTCTCACGACGATCCTCGTCATCCTGGCGATCGGCATCCTCGTCGAACTCGTCGTCTTCGCGCCCCTCGAACGGCGCCTGCTCCGCGGCCGCGGCTTGCTCTCCGGGAGCACCCGGTGACCGCGCATCCCTACCCGCTCGGGGTGCAGCTCGAGGGCCGGGAAGTCGTCGTCGTCGGCGGGGGCGCTGTGGCGGCCCGCCGGGCATCCGGACTCGTCGAGGCGGGGGCACTCGTCACCGTGATCGCCCCCGAAGCCGGCGTGGAACTCCGCTCCCTCCTCCGCGCGGGTGCCGTCAACTGGCGCCCGCGGAAGTACGAGTCGGGCGACCTCGCGGGCGCGTGGCTCGTGCACACCGCGACCGGCGTCGCCGACGTCGACGCGCTCGTGAGCGCCGACGCGTCGGCATTGCGCATCTGGTGCGTCGACGCCTCCGACCATCGCCGAGCCACCGCGTGGGTTCCCGCCGTCGCGCGGCGCGGCGACGTGACCGTGAGCGTGTCGGCGGGCGGCGACCCGCGACGCGCGATGGCGTTGCGCGACGCGATCGCCACCCGGCTCGCCGCGGGGAAGTTCCCGCTCCGGCGGCGGCGGCGCGCCCTCTCGGAGGTCGGCACCGTCCACCTCGTCGGAGGAGGCCCCGGCGACCCCGATCTCATCACCGTACGGGGTCGGCTTCTGCTCGCCGAAGCGGACGTCGTCATCGCCGACCGCTTGGGTCCGCGCGACCTGCTGCGGGAGCTCGGCGATGATGTGCTCATCATCGACGTCGGAAAGCTGCCGGGCCACCATCCCGTTCCGCAAGACGAGATCAACGCCTTGCTCGTCGAGCACGCGCGGGCGGGAAAGCGAGTCGTGCGGCTCAAGGGCGGCGACCCCTTCGTGCTCGGCCGCGGCGGCGAGGAAGCCGACTTCTGCCGCCTCCACGGCGTGCCGGTCGAGGTCGTGCCGGGCATCACGAGTGCGATCGCGGTGCCGGCGGCGGCGGGCATCCCGGTGACGCACCGCGGCGTCGCCCACGGTTTCACCGTCGTCACCGGTCACGAACAGATCGCCGCGATCCCGGGGGGTCGCGACCACACGGTCGTGCTGCTCATGGGCGTCAGCACTCTCGCCGGGTCGGCCTCGGAACTCGCCGCGGGTCTCCGCGGCCTCGACTGCCCCGTCGCGATCATCGAGAACGGCACGTGCGAAAACGAGCGCGTGACGGTCGGCACCCTCGGAACGATCGCCGCACTCGCCGACGCACGCGGAGTCCGCTCGCCCGCCGTGATCGTCGTCGGCGACGTCGTCGCCCTCCGCCCGCACACTCCCTCGACCCCGCACGCCCTCGTCGGAAAGGCCTCCCTGTGACCAGTCCCCTTCGCGTCGCCATCATCGGCGCCGGCCCCGCCGGCGTCTATGCGGGCAACATCCTCTCTCGCGTCGCCGCCGAGGCGGGGCGTGAGGTGACGATCGACGTGATCGAGTCGCTCCCCGCGCCGTACGGTCTCATCCGATACGGGGTCGCCCCCGACCACCCGCGCATCAAGGGCATCGTCAACTCGCTGCACGAGATGCTCGATGCGGGCAGCATGCGCTTCCTCGGCAACGTCACGTACGGCGTCGACCTCACCCTCGATGACCTGCGCGCCCACTACCACGCGGTCATCTTCGCGACCGGTGCCCTCCGCGACGCCGATCTCGACATCCCGGGCATCGACCTACCGGGTTCGTTCGGAGCGGCCGACTTCGTCTCGTGGTACGACGGCCACCCCGACGTCGCGCGCACCTGGCCTCTCGACGCGACCGACGTGGCGGTGATCGGCAACGGCAACGTCGCCTTGGATGTCGCCCGGATGCTCGCCAAGCGTCCTCACGACCTGTTGAGCACCGACATCCCCGAGAACGTGCACGCGGGCCTGCTCGGCTCGCCCGTGACCGACGTTCACGTCTTCGGTCGCCGCAGTCCCGCGCACGTGAAGTTCACGCCGATCGAGCTGCGCGAACTCGCCGACGTGCCCGACGTCGACGTCATCGTGTACGACGACGACTTCGAGCTCGGTGAACACGCCGAGGAGCTCATCGCCGCCAACAATCAGGTCAAGGTCATGACGCGAACGCTCGAGAGCTGGCGGCGCCGCGAGCCGCTCGGCGCGTCTCGACGGCTGCACTTGCACTTCCTCCACGCGCCCGTCGAGATCTACGGCGACGGCCGGGTCGAGGGGATGCGGTTCGAGCGCACCGAGGTCGCGGCCGACGGCTCCGTGCACGGCACCGGCGAGATCCTCGACTATCCCCTGCAGGCGGTGTATCGCGCGGTCGGCTACTTCGGTTCGCCGCTGCCCGGGGTGCCGTTCGACGAGCGTGCCGGCGTCATCCCGAACGAGGCGGGTCGCGTGCTGGATGCCACCGGTACGCCCATCCCGGGCCTCTACGCCACCGGGTGGATCAAGCGCGGGCCGGTCGGACTCATCGGTCACACCAAGGGCGACGCGTCCGAGACGGTCGCCCGGATCGCCGACGACGTCGCCTCGTTGCCCGTGCCCGCGACGACCGACCCGAACGCGGTGCTCGAGTTGCTCGAATCTCGCGACGTGCGCTACACGACCTGGCAGGGATGGCTCGCGCTCGACGCGCACGAGCGTGCCCTCGGCGAGGCCGACGAGTCCGATGTCGTCCGCGAGCGCGTGAAGGTCGTACCGCGCGACGAGCAAGTCGACATCTCCCGGGTCGACGCATTGGCGGCGCCATGACCTACGTCATCGCTCTTCCGTGCGTGGATGTCAAAGACCGCGCCTGCATCGACGAGTGCCCGGTCGACTGCATCTACGAGGGCGACCGGATGCTCTACATCCAGCCCGACGAGTGCGTCGACTGCGGCGCGTGCGAGCCCGTCTGCCCCGTCGAAGCCATCTACTACCAAGACGACCTGCCCGAAGCTTGGGCCGACTACTACACCGCGAACGTCGAGTTCTTCGACGAGATCGGATCCCCGGGCGGAGCCGCGAAAGTCGGCGTTTTCGCGGGCGACCACCCGATCATCGCGGCGCTTCCGCCCGCCGGAGCGGCCTAGGGCCTTCCGCGGGTTGGGTCGCGGTTCGATCGGCTACGGCGCGAACGGCCGCCAGACGACGAGCGAGTTCGACTTCTTCACCCGGGTCCCCGTCCGCAGCGACACGACATCGCCTTCCGCTCCCGCGGCGAAGACCCGTCGACCGGGGCGGCTGAGGAGTTCGTCGGCGAGCGCGGCCTCGAGTTCGCGCACCCGGTCGGTCAGGGCCGCCACGTGGTTCTGCAGTTCGAGGATGCGCCGGATGCCTTCCAGGTTGAGCCCCTCCGCCGAGAGCTGCGCGACCTGGCGCAGCAGCATGACATCGCGCATCGAGTAGCGCCGCGACTGGCCGACGGTGCGGCGCGGGCTGACGAGCCCGAGCTTGTCGTACTGGCGGAGCGTCTGCGGGTGCATGCCGCTGAGTTCGGCAGCGACCGCGATCGCGAACAGCGGGCTGTTCTCGTCGAGCTGCCGCCCTGAGCCTGCCGAGTGGTCGCTCATCGCCGTCACCTCCCTGTGCGGGCCCGCGCGAGCAGCTCGTCCCGCGGGTTCTCGGGCATCGCTTTCGCGAGCTCTTCGACGGCCGCTGTCGCGGGCGCCGAGAGGTTGCTCGGCACGGCGATGACGACTTCGGCGAGCAGGTCGCCGGTGCCTTTCTGCGTCGTGACGCCGCGGCCTTTGACGCGCAGCACGCGTCCCGACGGCGTCCCCGCCGCGACCTTGAGCCGCACCGTGTCGCCTTCGAGGGTCGGCACCTCGATCGTCGCGCCGAGGGCGGCCTCGGCGAAGCTCACCGGTACCTCGACCCGCAGGTTGAGGCCCTCTCGCTCGAAGACCGGATGCGGGCGCACCGCCACCGTGATGACGAGGTCACCCGCTTCACCCCCGTCGGGGCTCTGTTGCCCTTTTCCCTTGAGCCGGATCTTCTGCCCGTCGGCGACACCGGCGGGGATTTTCACCTTGACCTCGCGACCGTCCTGCATCTTCAAGCCGACGGTGTCGCCACGGATCGCGGTGAGAAAATCGAGGGTCGTGTTGGCGGTGATGTCGCCGCCCTTGCTCGGGCCGCCGAACCCGCCGAATCCTCCCGACGGCTGACCGAACCGCCCGCCGCCGAAGAGGCCGCCGAGGATGTCGTCGAAGTCGCTCTGGTTGCGCTGCGCACCCCGGCCGAAGCCGCGGAAGATATCGTCGAACCCCTGGGCTCCCGCCCCGCCCGCCGTGAATCGCGCGCCCGAGCCCATGGCCCGCATCTGGTCGTACTCGGCGCGCATGCCGGCATCCGAGAGCACCGAGTACGCCTCGCTGATCTCCTTGAATCGCGCCTCCGCCTGGGCGTCGCCGGCGTTGGAGTCGGGGTGATGCTGCCGCGCGAGCTTGCGGTAGGTCTTCTTGAGGTCGGCGTCGGAGACCTCTTTACTCACGCCGAGAACGGCGTAGAAGTCTTTGTCGAACCAGTCCTGACTGGCCATCGGCCGCTCCTTCGGGGTTACTCGGGAGAGGAGACGGCGACCTTGGCGGCGCGGATGAGGCGCTCGCCGAGCAGGTAGCCGGGCTCGATGACGTCAGCGACCGTGTCGAACTCGACGTCCGCGCTCGGGATGCGCACGAGCGCTTCATGCCGCTTCGGATCGAAGCGCTCGCCTTGCTCGCCGACCCGCTCGAGGCCGTACTTGTCGAACCCGGCGCGAATCTTCTGCGCGACGATCGCAAGCGGACTGCCCTCGACGAGGTCGCCGTGCGCGTCGGCCCGGTCGAGGTCGTCGATCGCGGGCAGCAGCGACCGGATCACTTCGGCGATGACGATCTCGCGATTCGCCTGCCGGTCGCGCTCCACGCGCGTGCGGAAGTTCTTCAGCTCCGCCTCGGCGCGTGCGGCCCGGTCCCGGTACTCCGCGACGAGGTCGCGCTCGGCTTCGGCGAGCAGTTCGAGGTCGGCGTCGGTGATCTCGACGTCGGGTCCCTCCGCGTCGATCAGTTCCACATCCTCAGCCCCCGAGGGGTCTTCGTCGAGTGCGGGCTCCTCGGATTCGGCCGTCGGTTGTTCGGGATCGCCGGGTCGCTGGCGAAACCCGTCGGCGACAGGTTTCGTCACGCGAGGCTCGCCCGTCTTCGGGTCGATCTTGCGCTTGTCGTGGATCTTCGGCTCCTCGCCGGGGGCCGCGGATTCCTTCGAGTCGTCGGCCATCTACTTTTTGGGCTCCTCGGCCTGGGGCTCGTCAGCCTTGGGCTCCTCGTCGTCGACGATCTCGGCGTCGACGATGTCCTCGTCGGTGCCGGAGGTCGCTGGCTCCTCGGTGGGCGCCTCGGGCTCCGGGGTCGCCGCGCTGTAGATCGCCTCGCCGAGTTTCGTCTGGCTCGCGTTGAGCTTGTCGAACGCCGACTTCACGGCGTCGTCATCTTCGCCCTGAAGCGCGGTCGTGAGGGCATCGAGGTCACCCTGCACCTCGGTCTTGACGTCGTCGGGAAGCTTGTCCTCGTTCTCCTTGATCAGCTTCTCGATCGAGTAGGCGAGCTGCTCGGCGCTGTTGCGCGTCTCGGCCGACTCGCGCCGCGCCTTGTCTTCGGCGGCGTGCTCTTCGGCCTCGCGCACCATGCGCTCGATGTCTTCCTTCGGCAGCGACGAGCCGCCGGTGATCGTCATCGACTGCTCCTTGCCGGTGCCCTTGTCCTTCGCCGACACATGCACGATGCCGTTGGCGTCGAGGTCGAAGGTGACCTCGATCTGCGGCACGCC
>CBFGZU010000022.1:0-25803 GCA_965653335.1 uncultured Pseudolysinimonas sp. | reverse complement strand
GACTTAGCTGTCGTCGCTCGCGGTCCAGTACCGCGAGGTGTCGATGAGACCTTCGGGCACCTCGGCGGCGGCATCCCGGTCGACGAAGAACACGGTGCGCTTGCGGCCACGGACCCCGGCGACGGGAACCGACGTGACATTGGCGTCGGCGAGCGCCAGACCCAGCGCTCCCGCCTTGTCGGCGCCGGCGAGCACGAGCCAGATGCGCTCCGAGGCATTGATGACCGGCAGGGTGAGCGAGAGTCTCTCGGGCGGAGGCTTGGGGGAGTCGGTCTCGGCGACGACCTTCTTGACCGTTTCCCGCACCGCCGGGTGATCGGGGAAGAGCGAGGCGACGTGCCCGTCGGGTCCGACGCCGAGAAAGGTGATGTCGAAGGTCACGTCGCCGAGCTCCGCCGCGTAGGCATCCGCTGCGGCCTCGATCGTGGCGTAGTCGCCCGGAGCCGGGAACGGGTGAACGTTTCCGGCCGGCACGGGAAGCCGATCGAGCAGCGCCTCGCGCGCCTGAGTTTCGTTACGTTCGGCGTCGCCACGGGGCAAAAAACGCTCGTCGCCCCACCAGAAGGAGACACGAGACCAATCGACGCCGTCGCGGGCGGGGTTCTTGGCGACCGCGGCGAGGACGGCGATGCCGGTGGAGCCGCCGGTCAGGCAGACGTCGATCGTCGGATTCTCGTCGAGCAGATCGACGACCTTCGTGAGGAAGCGCGCCGCGACGCTCGCCTCCAGGCTCTTCGCATCGGGATGCATGAGCACTCGTCGCTCGCTCGTCATCGAGTCGCGCCTTCCTGCTGCACGACATCGCCGAACAGCTCGTCCGGATCAAGCCTACGCAACTCTTCGGCGAGACAGTCCCGCAAGCTGCGACGGGGGAGCGCGATGTCGTGAGCCGGCTGGTTGGGCTGCGTCAGAGTCGCGACGCCATCCTGGTCACGGGACAACGTGATCCGGCCGGAGGCTCGGTCGAGTTCGACGCTGTGGATGCCGCTCGGGCCGTCACTGGGATTCGTGATGACGAGATCGACGTCGACGAGTAACTGCAGGCCGAGCCACTGCGCGAGTAGCTCGGTCGAGGGCGAGTCCGACGATCCGACGACTCGAACCGCGTGCACGGGCTCGAACGGCGGCTGGTCGAGTACGGCCGCCAGCTGTGCCCGCCACAGCGTCAGGCGGGTCCAGGCGAAATCGGTGTCGCCCGGCGTGTAGTGCGTTCCCAGGCGAACGAGGGCGGAGACCGGGTCGGCCGCTGCCGCCGCGTCCGTGATGCGTCTCGTGCCGATCCGGCCGAGCGGCGACGTGGACGGATTCTCCGGCGCCTCGCCCGGCCACCAGATCACGACAGGCGCGTCCGCAAGCAGAAGCCCCGTGACGAGGCTCTCCGGGTCGGTCGCCGTCTCGCCGCTCGCGAGCAGCACGACGACCTCGCTCGCACCCGCGTCGCCGCCGACCCGGATCTCGGCATCCAGCCGGGTGTCGGAGTCCGGGGTCGTGCTCAGCACGATGACGCGCATCGGATGCTCCCGCGACGCGTCGTTCGCCGCCTCGATCGCCGCCTCATCCGGGTGTCCCGCGCTCGAGATGACGAGGGTGAGCACGCGACCGAGTGCGACCGCTCCGCCCTCCTCACGTACCTTGACGAGCGCTTTCGACACAGCGCTCACCGTCGTGTCGGGTAGTTCGACGATCACGGTCGCCTCCAGGTGTGTCCGTGGCGGGCGAGCAGGTCATCGGCCGCGACGGGACCCCAGGTTCCGGGGCGATATTGCTCAAGCGGCCCGCCTTGCTCGGCCCAGTACTCCTCGATCGGGTCGAGGATCTTCCAGGAGAGCTCGACTTCCTCATGCCGCGGGAAAAGCGGCGGATCGCCGAGCAACACGTCGAGGATGAGCCGCTCGTACGCCTCCGGGCTCGCCTCCGTGAAGGCGTGCCCGTAGCCGAAGTCCATCGTGACATCCCGCACCTGCATCCCGGCACCCGGCACTTTGGAGCCGAACCGGATCGTGACCCCTTCGTCGGGCTGGACACGGATGACGAGCGCATTCTGCCCGAGCGCCGAGGTCTGGCTCTCGGCGAACAGGTATTGCGGGGCGCGCTTGAAGACGACGGCGATCTCCGTGACCCGTCGCCCGAGTCGCTTGCCGGCGCGGAGGTAGAACGGCACGCCCGACCAGCGCCGCGTGTTCACGTCCAGGCGCAGAGCGGCGTAGGTCTCGGTTTGCGACGTCGGACTCATGCCGTCTTCTTCGAGGAAGCCCAGCACACGCTCCCCGCCTTGCCAGCCGCCGGCGTACTGTCCGCGAGCCGACACGAGCGAGAGGTCTTTCGGCAGATGAACGGCCGAGAGCACTTTCTCCTTCTCGGTGCGAAGGTCGCCCGCGTCGAACGACACCGGCTCCTCCATCGCGGTGAGGGCGAACAACTGCAGCAGGTGGTTCTGGATGACGTCGCGCGCCGCCCCGATGCCGTCGTAGTAGCCGGCCCGGCCTCCCACGCCGATGTCTTCGGCCATCGTGATCTGCACGTGGTCGACGTAGCGCTCGTTCCAGATCGGTTCGTAGAGCTGGTTGGCGAATCGCAGCGCCAGGATGTTCTGAACCGTCTCCTTGCCGAGGTAGTGGTCGATGCGGAAGACACTGTCGGGCGGGAAGACGCTCTCCACGACGTCGTTGAGCTCGCGCGCGCTCGCGAGATCCGATCCGAACGGCTTCTCGATGACGACGCGTCGCCACGAGCCGTTCTTCTGCTCGGCGAGGCCCGACCGTCGCAACTGCTCGGTCACGAGAGGGAATGACTTGGGAGGGATCGACAGGTAGAACGCGTGGTTGCCCATGGTTCCGCGCTCGGCGTCGAGAGTCGACAACGTCTGGGTCAGACGGTCGAAGGCCTCGTCATCGTCGAACTCGCCGACGACGAACCGGATGCCCTGGCGCAACTGCCGCCAGACTCCCTCGTCGAAGGGCGTTCGCGCGTACTTGCGTACCGCCTCGAGAACGACTTGTTCGAAGTCTTCGTCGCTCCAGTCCCGACGCGCG
The DNA here is from genome assembly GCA_965653335.1 of uncultured Pseudolysinimonas sp. Taxonomy (GTDB): domain Bacteria; phylum Actinomycetota; class Actinomycetes; order Actinomycetales; family Microbacteriaceae; genus Pseudolysinimonas_A. The sequence continues at coordinate 22,771 of CBFGZU010000022.1, read as the reverse complement.
AATCCGACGAGACCGAACCCGGGGGGCAGCAGGCCGCGGTTGGCCAGATCGTAGACAGCGGGCATGAGCTTCTTGCGCGACAGGTCGCCTGTTACGCCGAAGATCACGAGGGCACTCGGCCCGGCGATGCGGTTGAGGCGCCGGTCGGCGGCAACGCGCAGCGGATTGGATTCCGCGGAGATCGGCACGGTCATCGCGTCGCGAACTCCCGCAGCCTCTCCGCGTCTGCCCGGACGTCGCCGAGCGTGAGGGTGAGAACGGGGCGGCCGTGGTCAGCGAGCACACTCGCATCGCCGGCCGCCTGTGCGGTGATCAACTGGCCGAAGGTGAACGGACGCTCGGGGATGTCGAGGTCGTCGGCGCCGGCATCGAGAATCTGCAGGAAGGTGCCGAACGCCGGTCCGCCCTTGTGATACTGACCCGTCGAGTGGAGGAAACGCGGGCCCCACCCGAACGTGACCGGCCGGCCGGTCTTCGCCACGAGCGCTGCGCGCAGATCTTCCAGCTCCGGGTGGGCGAGACGGTCGAGGTAGACCTGCACCGAAAGGTAGCCGTCGGCGGGCACGGACGACAGCAGGGCGCCGAGTGCGGCATCCACGGTCTGCTCTGCCGGGAGGTCGAATCCGGCGGAACGCACCTCGATAGCCCCGTCGGTGTACACCGGGGGAGCGGGGGGTGTGAGGTCGTCGATGAGCGCCCGAGCCGCGATCTTCGCCGACTCGACGTCGGGCTGGTCGAAGGGGTTGATGCCGAGAATCCGGCCCGCTACGACCGTCGCGTACTCCCAGGTGAGCAACTGCGCGCCGAGGCTGCCGGCGATCTCCACCTCGCCGTCGGCGACCTCGTGGGTCGCGCGGGCGTCCTTGACGAGGCGGATGACCTGGAGGTCGGGGAGGTCGAGACCGAGTTCGGGCGCGTCCAGCTCCAGCACGACGGGGAGCAGACCCGCGCCCTCCTTGCCGGTGGATTCGGCGATGAGCTGTTCGGCCCAATCGGCGAAGCCGACGATGTGGGTGCCGTCGGCGATGATCCCGATCTTGTCTTTGAGCGGACGGGTGCCGGCGAGAATCGCCCCGAGCACGAGGCCGGGGTTGTCTTCGGAATCAAGGGCGAGGGCGTAGCTCGCAGCGCCGGCTTCGTCCAGCAGCTGCCCGATGTCGACGCCCGCGAGCCCGCAGGGCACGAGGCCGAAGGCGGTGAGGGCTGAATAGCGCCCTCCGACGTTGGGGTCGGCGTTGAAGACGCGGTAGCCGTCGGCCCGCGCCGACACGTCGAGCGGCGAACCCGGGTCGGTGACGATCACGATGCGCTCGATGGGGTCGATGCCGACCGCGCGGAACGCCGCGGCGAAGACCCGCTTGTGGCTGTCGGTCTCGACGGTCGAACCCGACTTCGAGGAGATGACGACGACGGTCGACGTCAGCGGTCCGGCGAGGGCGCCAGCCACTTGCTCGGGATGCGTCGAATCGAGAACCACGAGTTCGGCGCCGTAGGTCTTGGTGATCACCTCCGGGGCGAGCGACGAACCGCCCATCCCGCACAGCACCACGCGGTGAACCCCCCTCGCGCCGAGATCCTCGCGTAGCGCCGCGATGTCGTCGATCAGCCCGCGAGAGACGACGACGGCCTCGGTCCAGCCGAGCCGGATGGCGGCCTCGGCTTCGGCGGCCGAGCCCCACAGGGTCGGGTCTTGCGCCGTGATTGCGCCGGCGATGCCGTCGGAGACCAGTTGCGGCACGACCCGTTCGATCGCGGCGGCCGCGGCGCCGGTAGCCGCGATCGTGACGGTCACTGCGTCGCCCCGGGACGTGCGGCCTCGAGCGCCGCGGTCACGGTGTCGAGCAACTCGTTCCAGGAGGCGATGAACTTCTCGACGCCCTCCTTCTCGAGCAGCGCGGTCACGTCGTCGTAGTCGACCCCGACGGCGGCGAGATCGTCGAGCACCTTCTGCGCGTCGGCGTACGAACCGGTAACCGCGTCGCCGTGAAGCGGCGCGTGGTCGAAGGTCGCTTCCAGCGTCTTCTCGGGCATCGTGTTGACGACGCCCGCGACGGCCAGTTCGGTCACGTAGAGGGTGTCGGGCAGCGACGGGTCCTTGACGCCCGTGGATGCCCAGAGCGGCCGCTGCGGGTTGGCACCCGCGGCGAGGAGCGCCTTCGCCCGATCTGTTGCGAACTCCTGCTCGAACAACCGGTAGGCGAGTTGCGCATTAGCGATCCCGCCCGTGCTCTTGAGCGCGAGCGCCTCGGGGGTGCCGATGGCTTCCAGTCGCTTGTCGATCTCGGTGTCGACGCGCGATACGAAGAACGAGGCGACCGAGTGGATGGTCGAGATGTCGTGGCCGGCGGCCTGCGCCTTTTCGAGGCCGGTCAGATAGGCATCGATGACACCCTTGTGCCGGTCGAGGCTGAAGATGAGGGTCACGTTGACGTTGATCCCCGCCGCGATGGTCTCGGTGATCGCCTCGAGGCCTTCGACCGTCGCGGGGATCTTGATCATCGCGTTCGGCTTGGCGACCTTCGCCCAGAGCTGCCGGGCCTGCTCGATCGTTCCCGCGGCGTCGTGCGCGAGGCCCGGCTCCACCTCGATCGACACCCGTCCGTCGAGACCGCCCGAGCGCTCGTACACCGGCGCGAAGATCTCGGCGGCCGCCGCGACGTCGTCCGTCGTGATCTGGAAGACGGCGTCGGCGACCGGCGTGCCCGCCTTCGCGAGTGCCGAGACCTGCTCGTCGTAGGCCTGGCCCTTCGCGAGAGCGCCGGCGAAGATCGTCGGGTTGGTCGTGACCCCGACGACGTCGCGTTCGTCGATGAGTTTCTGCAGTCCGCCGGATGCGATCCGGTCGCGAGAGAGGTCGTCGAGCCAGATGCTGACGCCGAGTGCGGAGAGCTGCTGCGTGATGGTGGTCATGGTTCTGCCTCTCAGCTCGCCGCGGCGAGCGATTCCTGCGCGGCCGCGACGACGGCTTCGGTCGTGATGCCGAACTCGCGGTACAACGTCTTGTAATCGGCGGATGCCCCGAAGTGCTCGATCGAGACACTTCGGCCGGCGTCGCCGAGGTAGGGAAGCCAGGTCAACGCGAGTCCCGCCTCGACCGAGACGCGAGCGCGCACCGCCGACGGCAATACCGACTCGCGGTACGCGTCATCCTGCTCCGCGAACCACTCCTGGCACGGCACGGACACGACACGCGCGGCGATCCCGGCGGCCTCGAGCTGGGCGGCCGCTTCGACAGCGAACTGCACCTCCGAGCCGGATCCCAGGAGGATGACGTCGGGAACGGCTTTCGACGACTCGACGAGCACGTAAGCCCCCCTCGCGACCCCTTCCGCGCTCGCGACCGTCGAACGGTCGAAAACGGGGAGGTTCTGGCGGCTGAGGGCGATCCCCGCCGGCCCGCCGCGACGCTCGAGCATCGTCTTCCACGCCCACGCGACTTCGTTGGCGTCGGCCGGGCGGACGACATCCAGCCCCGGGATCGCGCGCAGCGTCGTGAGCTGCTCGATCGGCTGGTGCGTCGGGCCGTCTTCGCCGAGGGCGACCGAGTCGTGCGTCCAGACGAAGATCGACGGCGCACCCATAAGGGCGGCGAGCCGCACGGCCGGACGCATGTAGTCGCTGAAGATGAGGAAGGTGCCGCCGAACGGGCGGGTGTTGCCGTGCAGCACGATGCCGTTGAGGATCGACGCCATCGCGTGCTCGCGGATGCCGAAGTGCAGCACCCGGCCGTAGGGCTCGCCGGTCCATTCGTGGGTCGAATGCTCGCGCGGGATGAACGAGGGCGCGCCCTCGATCGTGGTGTTGTTCGACTCGGCCAGGTCGGCCGAGCCGCCCCACAGCTCCGGGATGACGGCGCCGAGAGCCGACAGCACCTTGCCGCTCGCAGCGCGGGTCGATACCTCCTTGTCGGCGGGGAAGACCGGAAGCGCCTCCGCGACACCCTCGGGCAGCGCGCCGGTGAGGATGCGGTCGAGGAGAGTCTTGCGCTCGGGGTTTGCCGTGGCCCAGGCGTCGAAGCCCTTCTGCCACTCGGCGTGTTCCGCGGCACCGCGCTCACGCGCCTTGCGGGTGTGTGCGAGGACCTCGTCGGCGACGTCGAAGTTCTTCTCGGGGTCGAACCCGAGCACCTCCTTCGTCGCGGCGAGCTCCTCGGCGCCGAGGGCCGAACCGTGGATCTTGCCGGTGTTCTGCTTCTTCGGAGCCGGCCAGCCGATGATCGTCTTGAGGACGATGAGGCTCGGCCGATCGGTCTCGGCCTTCGCGGCCTCGATCGCGCGGTGGAGTTCCGCGACGTCCTCGACGTAGTCGCCGGTCTTCTTCCAGTCGACCGTCTGCACGTGCCAGTGGTACGACTCGTACCGGGCCGCGACATCCTCGGTGAAGGAGATGTCGGTGTCGTCTTCGATCGAGATCTGGTTCGCGTCGTAGATGACGACGAGATTGCCGAGCTGCTGGTGGCCGGCGAGCGAGGATGCCTCGCTCGTCACGCCCTCCTGCAGGTCGCCGTCGGAAGCGATCACGTAGACGAAGTGGTCGAACGGGCTCGTTCCGGCGGCCGCTTCGGGGTCGAAGAGGCCGCGCTCGAAGCGGGACGCGTAGGCGAAGCCGACGGCGGAGGCGAGGCCCTGACCGAGCGGACCGGTCGTGATCTCGACACCGTCGGTGTGCCCGTACTCGGGGTGACCGGGAGTCTTCGACCCCCACGTGCGCAGCGCTTTCAGGTCGTCGAGCTCGAGACCGTAGCCGCCGAGGTAGAGCTGCACGTATTGCGTGAGCGAGGAGTGGCCCGCCGAGAGGATGAAGCGGTCGCGGCCGATCCATTCGTTGTCCCGCGGGTCGCGGCGCATGACCTTCTGGAAGAGCAGGTAGGCGGCGGGGGCGAGGCTCATCGCCGTTCCAGGATGTCCGTTCCCGACCTTCTCGACGGCATCCGCCGCGAGGATCCGAGCGGTATCGACGGCACGAGCGTCGATGTCATCCCAAGAGAGTTCTGGCACGGAAAAGGGGCCTTTCGCAGTGGGGAACGGTCCGGGTGGCGGGGACCGATCTCCAGCATACCGAGGCAAACCACCCCGCTCGGCGCGAGGCCACGGGGCCCCGCGCTTAGACTGGCGGGGAGCAACGAGCGATCCGAGGAGCCATGCAGGGAGCTGTCGACAGCCCGGTCGAGACCCCCCGGGGGGTTCGGGCGGCACCCCTTCGCAAGCTGCGGGCCTACGTGGCGCTCACCAAGCCGCGCGTCATCGAACTGCTGCTCGTGACGACCGCCCCCGTCATGATCCTCGCGGCGCGCGGGATCCCGGATTTGTGGCTCGTGCTCGCGACGCTCGTCGGCGGCACGTTCTCGGCGGCATCGGCGAACGCCTTCAACTGCTACATCGACCGCGACATCGACAAGGTCATGAAGCGCACGAGTCAGCGCCCGCTCGTCACGGGAGAGCTGACGCCGCGCGAAGCCCTCGTCTTCGCGTTCGCCACCGGAATCGCCTCCGTCGCCTTCCTCTGGGTCTTCACGACCTGGCTCGCGGCCGTGCTCTCGCTCGTCGCGATCCTCTACTACGTCTTCGTCTACACGCTCTTGCTCAAACGCCGCACGCCGCAGAACATCGTGTGGGGCGGGGCGGCCGGCTGCATGCCCGTGCTCATCGCCTGGGCCGCCGTCACCGAGTCGCTCGACTGGCCGGCGATCATCCTCTTCGGCGTCGTGTTCCTGTGGACGCCGCCGCACTACTGGCCGCTCTCGATGCGCTACCAGGACGACTATGCGGCGGTCTCGGTGCCGATGCTCGCGGTCGTCCGCGGTCGCTCCGCCGTGGGCCTCCAGGTCGTGCTGTACGCCTGGGCGACCGTGGTGTGCTCACTGCTCCTCGTGCCGGTCGCACCGATGGGCGTGCTGTACACCGTCGTCGCCGCGGCGTCGGGAGCCTGGTTCGTCGTCGAGTCGCATCGCCTCTACGCGGGCGCGATCCGCGGCGAGGACCTCAAGCCGATGCGCGTCTTCCACTCTTCGATCACCTACCTGACGCTCGTCTTCGTCGCCGTCGGGCTCGACCCGCTGCTCTCCCTGCCGATTCCGTTCTGAGCCGTTCGAAGCCGGGACGACGCCGGGCTTCGGAGGGAGAGGATCGCCACGGTCGCGAACGCGACGACAACGGCGGCGAGCACCATGTGCGTGCCGACGAGCGCCGCGGGCAGGCCCAGGCGGGATTGTGCGACTCCCACGGCGACCTGCGCCGCTTCCGCCGCGAGCAAGCCGCCGAGAAACCGCCACGGGTAACCGCGCACGGCCGCAATGACCAGCATCAGGACCGTGAGCCCCGCGAGCGCGTAGGCCGGCCAGGAATGCACGTGCTGGAGGATCGCCGGGTCGAGCCCGTTCCGCGCGGCGCCCGAGTCGCCCGCATGCGGCCCGGATCCGGTCGTCGCGATCCCGACGAGCACGGTCACCCCGACCAGCAGCGCCAACAGGTGGCCCAGGGCGGCGAACCAGCGCGGCACCCCGAGCTCGCTCCCCGGCCCGCGATACACCCGCCAGACGTAGACGGTGGCGAGCGCGACCATCGCGACGGATACGACGAAGTGCAGGCCCACGACGTAGGGGTTGAGGTTCGTCAGCACGGTGATGCCTCCGACGACCGCTTGAAGGGGGATGCCCAGCCCGAGTATGAAGGCGAGCACGACGAGGCCTCGTCGAGTCGTCCACAACCGCACGACGGAGAGGAAGGTCAGAATCGCGACGATCATCATGACCCCGAAGAGGGTGCGGTTGCCGAACTCGATGACGCCGTGAATCCCCATCTCGGGCGTGTTGACGAACGAATCCGCCGTGCAGGTCGGCCAGGTGGGACAGCCGAGCCCGGAGCCCGTCAGGCGAACCGCGCCACCCGTGCCGATGATGATGACATTGAGGGCGAGAGACAGCCAAGCGAGGACCCTGACCCGGCGGTCGGCGGGGGAAGTCGGGAGCAGTGCCACGAGTCACCACTCTACGGATCCGCTCCGAACCCATCGCGCACCGGTAGCTCCCCAGCACTCCCTGTAGACTCGGGGGTGCTAAGGAGCACCGTCGAAGCTGCCCACGGCAGCCCCGAACTCGGGGTACGGAATGCTGACACGAGCGGAATGGTTCGCTTCAGCAGGAAAAGAGGCTCACACCAATGTCAGACGTCCTGATCGACCGTCCGGAGCTGAACGACCTCGGAAACTACGAGTTCGGCTGGTCCGACTCCGACGCCGCCGGCGCTTCCGCCCGGCGCGGCATCTCCGACGACGTCGTCACCGACATCTCGCAGCTCAAGAGCGAACCCGAGTGGATGCTCAAGAACCGCCTGAAGGCGCTCAAGATCTTCGGGATGAAGCCGATGCCGACGTGGGGTGCGGACCTCTCGGGCATCGACTTCGACAACATCAAGTACTTCGTGCGGTCGACGGAGAAGCAGGCCCAGAGCTGGGAAGACCTGCCCGACGACATCAAGAACACCTACGAGAAGCTCGGCATCCCGGAGGCGGAACGTTCGCGCCTTGTCTCGGGCGTCGCTGCCCAGTACGAATCCGAGGTGGTCTTCCACTCGATCCAGAAAGATCTCGAAGAGCAGGGCGTGCTGTTCCTCGACACCGACACGGCGCTCAAGGAGCACCCGGAAATCTTCCAGGAGTACTTCGGCACCGTGATCCCGTCGGGCGACAACAAGTTCGCCGCGCTCAACACCGCGGTGTGGTCGGGCGGATCGTTCGTCTACGTGCCGAAGGGCGTGCACGTGGAGATCCCGCTGCAGGCCTACTTCCGCATCAACACCGAGAACATGGGCCAGTTCGAGCGCACGCTCATCATCGCCGACGAGGGCTCGTACGTTCACTACATCGAGGGCTGCACGGCGCCGATCTACAAGTCGGACTCGCTGCACTCCGCGGTCGTCGAGATCATCGTCAAGAAGAACGCGCGCGTGCGCTACACGACGATCCAGAACTGGTCGAACAACGTCTACAACCTCGTCACCAAGCGCGCGATCGCGCACGAGGGCGCGACGATGGAGTGGATCGACGGCAACATCGGCTCCAAGGTCACGATGAAGTACCCCTCGATCTATCTCGTGGGGGAGCACGCGAAGGGCGAGACGCTCTCGGTCGCCTTCGCCGGGCCGGGGCAGCACCAGGATGCCGGCGCCAAGATGATCCACCTCGCGCCCTACACGACATCCTCGATCGTGTCGAAGTCGATCGCGCGCGGGGGTGGTCGCGCGGGCTATCGCGGCGAAGTTCGCGTGGGAGAGAACGCTCACCACTCCGCGAACACGGTACGCTGCGACGCGCTGCTCGTCGATTCGATTTCGCGCAGCGACACCTACCCGGCGATCGACATCCGCGTCGACGACGTCCAGCTCGGTCACGAGGCGACGGTGTCCCGGGTATCGGAGGAGCAGCTCTTCTACCTCATGTCCCGCGGCCTGGCCGAAGACGAGGCCATGGCGATGATCGTGCGCGGCTTCATCGAACCGATCGCCCGCGAACTACCGATGGAGTACGCCTTGGAGCTGAACAAGCTCATCGAGATGAGCATGGAAGGCAGCGTCGGCTAGTGGCCGCTGGTACCGAAGCCGCGGAGCGGCTGGGAATCGTCGCGCACAGCGATGGACCGTTCGTCCCCGTTCAAACGCGCTCTGAGCGCTTCGCCTCGACCGACCACGACGCGCATCCCGCCGTCGAGGCCTGGCAAGCGGAGTGGAAGCTCACCCCGATCGACCGCATCCGCGATCTGATCGACGGCGACCTCGACGGCTCGCCATACCCGATCCAGTACCCGGAGATCGTGGGGACGACGGTCGAATGGATCGACCGCACCGACGCGCGCATCGGACTCGCCGGCATCCCCGAGGAGCGCGCCGCCGCGAACGGGTGGAGCAGCTTCGACAAGGCGCTGCGCATCGCCATCGACGGCGAACCGGACGCCCTCACCGTGACGCGCGCCGCGATCGGTTCCGATCCTCGCGCCGCCCACGTGCTCGTCGAAGCGGCACCGCAGTCGAAGGGTCTCGTGATCCTCGACAGCCGGGGGAGCGCCTCGCTGAGCGAGAACGTCGAAATCGTCGTCGGTGAGGGAGCACATCTCACGCTCGTCAGCCTGCAGGAATGGGATGACGACGCGCGTCACCTCGCGAGCCACTTCGCGTCGATCGGCAAGGACGGAAAACTCACCCACATCGTCGTCTCGCTCGGCGGCGCGATCGTGCGCGTCAACCCGTCCGCCCACCTTGTCGGCGAAGGTTCCGACGCGGAACTGCTCGGCGTCTACTTCGCGGATGCCGGGCAGCACCTCGAGCAGCGGGTCTACGTGCACCACGACGCGCCGCACACGCGCAGCCGGGTGACCTACAAGGGCGCGCTCAACGGCGACGGCGCGCGCACCGTCTGGGTCGGTGACGTGCTCATCGGTCCCCGCGCGGTCGGCACCGACACGTACGAGCAGAACCGCAACCTCGTTCTCTCCGAGGGCACTCGGGCCGACAGCATCCCGAATCTCGAGATCCAGACCGGCGACATCGTGGGAGCCGGCCACGCGAGCGCGACCGGTCGCTTCGACGACGAGCACCTCTTCTACCTGCAGTCCCGGGGCATCCCCGAGGCGGAAGCGCGGCGGCTCGTCGTGCTGGGCTTCCTCATCGAGGTCGTTCAGCGCATTCCCGAGCCCGTACTGCAGGCCCGGCTCGTCGCGGCGCTCGTCGCGGAACTGGAGGCGGCATCGTGAGCACCAAGGTCTGCGCCGTCGGCGACCTCGCGGTCTCGACCGCGAAGAAGGTCGTCGTCGACGGCATCCCGATCGCCGTCGTCATGGATTCGGCCGGCGAGGTGCACGCCCTCGGCGACACCTGCACGCACGGCGACATCTCGCTCTCCGAAGGCTTCGTCGAAGACGACACCCTGGAGTGCTGGGCTCACGGGTCCAAGTTCGAGCTCGCCACCGGCAAGCCCCTCACCCTCCCGGCCTACGAGCCGGTCCCCGTCTTCGCCGTCGAGATCATCGACGGCGACGTCTATATCGGAGAGAAGATCTCATGACCACCGCAACGCCCAGCAAGCTCCAGATCACCGACCTGCACGTCTCGATCGAGGCCGACGGGGTGAAGAAGCCCATCCTCAAGGGTGTCGACCTCACGATCAATCAGGGGGAGATCCACGCCGTCATGGGTCCCAACGGGTCGGGCAAGTCCACCCTCGCGTATACGATCGCCGGTCACCCCCGGTATCACGTCGACGGCGGCTCGATCGAGCTCGACGGCGAAGACGTGTTGTCGATGAGTGTCGACGAGCGAGCGCGCGCGGGCCTGTTCCTCGCGATGCAATACCCCGTCGAGATCCCCGGGGTCACGGTGGCCAACTTCCTACGCACCGCGAAGACCGCGATCGACGGGGAGCCCCCCGCGATCCGCAGCTGGGGTCCGACGCTCAAGAAGGCGATGAGCGACCTCAAGATGGACCCCGCATTCGCCGCGCGCAATGTCAACGAGGGCTTCTCGGGCGGCGAGAAGAAGCGCCACGAGATCGTGCAGCTCGAGCTACTGAAGCCGCGTTTCGCCGTTCTCGACGAGACGGACTCCGGCCTCGACGTCGACGCGCTCAAGGTCGTCTCGGAAGGCGTGAATCGCGCCCACGCCGACACGGGACTCGGCATCCTCCTCATCACGCACTACACGCGCATCCTGCGCTACATCACGCCCGACTTCGTCCACGTGTTCGTGGACGGCAAGGTTGCCGAAGAGGGCGGTGCCGAACTCGCCGACCGCCTCGAGAGCGAAGGCTACGACCGCTACCTGGCAGCAACGGCGTAGCCTGTTTCCGAAAGGACGATGCGATGCCCACCGCTCTGGAACCGAAGCTCTTCACCGACGTGGAAGAGGGGCTGAAGGATGTCATCGACCCCGAGCTCGGGGTCAACATCGTCGACCTGGGACTCATCTACGACCTCACGTGGGATGACGAGAACGACGCGCTCATCATCTCGATGACGCTCACCTCTGCCGGGTGCCCGTTGACCGACGTGATCGAAGAGCAGATCGCCGAGTCCCTGGACGGAATCATCGAGAAGTTCCGCATCAATTGGGTCTGGATGCCGCCGTGGGGTCCCGAACGGATCACGGACGACGGCCGAGACATGATGCGAGCGCTCGGCTTCAGCCTCTGATTTTTCGCGATCGGATGGGCCTGTCCCCAGTTCTGAGGGGCACCCTGACGGGGTAGCGCGCGTGCCCGTGTGCGCCGATAGCCTAAGGGTGTGACGGGGGCAGACCGGGCCGCAACGGCTCCTCGGAAGCGCGGACGGGTCGCGTCGGGGATTCTCTCTGCCCAGTTGCTGATCTCCGGCCCGCTGCTCGTCGTCATCGTGGCGCTGCTGTTCGTCGAGACCGAGATCTACTCGTCACCCGTCGTGGTGGCGATGGTCGCCTACTTCTTCGTCCTCACGGCGATCGCGGCGCTCGTTCCGTGGGACTCGATTCCGCGATTCTGGGGCGCACTGCTGCCGTTCGCGAACCTGGTCGGCATCGTCGTGCTTCGCGAACTGAACCCCGAGTCCGGCATGGGGCTCCTCGTCATGCTGCCGATCATCTGGATCGCCCGGACGTTCAGCGCGGTGCTCACCGCCGCGAGCGTCGCGTCGATCATCCTCGCGCTGTGGGGCACCCGGCTTCTGCGCGGTGCGCCGATTCTGTGGACCGATTTCGTGACCTTCGTCGTGGTTCCGGTGCTCATCTCGTTCGTCGCAGGCGCGATCTACATGTCCTCGGCTCGCGGACGCGCTCAGGCGAAGCTTCTGCGCCAGCACTCGAGCATGGTGCAAGGGGCGCTCGAGAAGGCGAGCCGGCAGGAAGGGTTGCTCAACGAGGTGCTCAACGCCGTCGACTTCGGCGTCATCGCCTTCGACCGCACCGGCGCGGTGACGTTCGTCAACCGCGCCTATCGGCAAGCCCTCGCCGACTTCGGAACGACCGCTGATACCATCGCCCACCCGGTCGTGTATCAGGGGGACGGCGTCACCCGGTACTCGGAGGAGGATCGCCCGCTCAGCCGTGCGTTCGGCGGACAAGCCTTCGACAATCTCATCGCCTGGGTCGGCGAACCGGGCGAGCGCCGCGCCGCGTACTCGGTGAGCGCGCGCGTCCTGCATGATCGTGAAGGCGACTACGACGGCGGAGTCGTCGTCGTTACCGACATCACGAAAGAACTCGAAGCGATCCGCGCGCGTGACGACCTCGTCGGCTCGGTCTCGCACGAACTCCGATCGCCGCTCACGTCGATCCTGGGTTACCTCGACCTCATCCGCGAGGACGACGACATCCCCGACGAGACGCGTCGAATGATCGACGTGGCCTACGCTAACTCGGAGCGGTTGCTCGTCATCGTCACCGACCTGCTGCGCGCCGCGAGCGACGCCGACAAGCAACTCGCAATGTCGTTCACCACGAGTGACCTCGCGCAGATCGCGCGGGACTCGGTGGAAGCGCACAAGGTCATGGCGGAGGAGCACGACGTCGAGCTGGTCCTCGAGGGCGTCGAGCTGGCGCTCGCGTCGATCGACCCGATGCGCATGCGCCAGGTGCTCGACAACCTCATCACGAACGCCATCAAGTACAACCGTGAGTGGGGATCCGTCACGGTCGCCGTCGAGCCCGATGGGCAAGGCGTCAGCGTCGAAGTGCGCGACACCGGCCAGGGCATCCCCGACGCGGATCTGCCGCGCATCTTCGACCGGTTCTATCGCACGACGTCCGCGAAGACCTCGGCGACCGTCGGCACCGGTCTCGGTCTGAGCATCACGCGGGAGATCATCCAGCGCCACGGCGGCCGTCTCACCGTCGCGAGCGAACTGGGCATCGGCACGACCTTCCGGATCACGGTTCCCACCGAACGCGACGTGTCGACCGCGACGGATTCGCGGAGCGCGGCCGCATGAACCACCTGGATTCGACGACGCTCTTCGTCGTCGGAGGCCTCGTGCTCGTGCTTGCCGGGATCTCGTTTCTGCTCGAAACGATGCTGCGGCGCAATGACGCCGTCGGGCGGCTGTGGAGTGTCTTCTACCTGAGCGCGATGTTCGCGGTGTTCGCCTATGTCGTCGCGAGCGCTGGCCCGGCCAACTGGTGGGCGGTCGCCGCGGGCAACGGCGCGTACGTGACGGCCATCGGATTCGTCTGGTGCGGTGCGCGACGGGCCAATCGCCGCAACGCCCTCGTGTTCGTTCCCATCCTGCTCGGCGCCGTCGTCACCGTTGCCGCGCTCCTCGCGGGGGAGCGCGGCGGTTACTGGGCCGGGTCGCTCGAGATGTTCATCGGAGTGGTGATCGCGAGCTCCCTCGCGGCGTTCGAGTTCTGGCGGGGCGAGCTCGCGCGGCTCCTCGCTTCCCGAGTTCTCGCAGCGCTGAGCGGGGGAGTCGGCCTGTACTACCTGGGTCGTGTCGTCACCTTCGCGGCGGTCGGACCCGAGCACCCGACGTTCCAGCAGGCATTCGGCACGGCCGCGTCGACACTCGTCGAGATCTGTTTCGTGGTGATCGGCACCCTCATGCTCTCGTCAGTGCAAGGCGATCGTTTCGCGCGGCTCAGCGACGACGACGTCGAACTCGGCACGCGAGCGCGTATCGACGGGATCTTGAACGCGCACCTGTTCCGCGAGGTGGCGGAGACCTGGTTGCTGCGGGCGATCCGCGAGCGCAAGAGTCTCGCGCTGCTGCTCATCGATGTCGCGGACCTGAGCGCGATCAACTCCGCGTTCGGGCGCGCGGCCGGGGATGCGGCGATCAGAACGACGGGGCGCATCGTGCTCTCTCAGGCCCCCGCCGTGGCGATCATCGGGCACCTGCGGGCGCGACGGTTCGCTATGCTCCTCGAAGTCCCGACGAGCGGATCGGTCGACGGTGTCGCCGACCGGATCGGGGAAGCGGTCCTCGCAGCGGTGCTCGACGATCGCGACCGTTTCCGGGCATCCACGTTCCGCGGAGTCGCCACGACGCACACCAGCGGCGCCCGTTTCAGCGACCTTCTCCTCGCGGCGGAGCACGCGGTGGCGGCGGATGCCGAGCGGGCTCTCGAAAGCGAGCGGCAGGCGTCCAGCGCAAACCCTGAGGCAAAGCTGACGAAAAACTGATCGGGACCTTCCGACCGTCGGGAAGACTGTCGGGGAGGGGCGGCTTCGTGCTGCCGACGAGCAACGGGACGGACGCATGCACTACGAGCACATCGACGTCAGCCGTATCCGCGCGCTGACGGGCGAGCTCACGGAGGATGCCGTCGCGTGCGTTCGCTTCATCGATGACTACATCGCCGCGTGGAAGCAACGCCAGACCCGCGTGGCCGTCGCGGTCGACCAGTTCGTGATCGATGACGCGCTCGCCGCGCTCCTGAGCCTGTCGACGTCGAGCACGATGGTGGGGGCCGACGGGTTGAGCGCGATCGCCCGCGCCCTCTACGCCGAAGCCCGGCAGATGGGCACGATCCCGGCGCGTGGCGCCGACCGGCTCACCCGCGTCGGGGATGCCGTTTGCGTCGAGTTGCGGCTCGCGACCGCCGAGCTGCTCGCGGCCTAGGTCCGCGGGCCGCCGCTTACGCTGGCGTGTCGGAACCCGCCGGGGCATCGGAACCGGTCAACCGGTAGCCGACTCCGCGAACCGTCTCGATCCATCGAGGCGTGAGCGAGTTCTCGCCGATCTTCTTGCGCAGGTTGCCCATGTGTACCTCGATGCCCCGCTTGTCGGCGTCGGAGACGAAGTTGCTCGTGACATAGGCCTCGTTGCGGAGCAGGATCGCGAGATCGGCTTTCGTGCGGACCCGTCGGCCGGACTGCATGAGTGCGGCGAGCAGGTCGAACTCGCTGCGGGTGAGCGGAATCTCGGCGCCGTCGGCGATCGCGACGCGCGTGCCGAGATCGATGACGAGTCCCAAGTGCTCGAGTCGTTCGCCCGGGAGGGGCGTCGAGGTGGGTGTCGGGATCGAGGGGACAGCCGACATCGCCGCGCCCGATTGCGGCGGCAGGCCGGATGCCGCGCCGGCGCGGGGCCGACGGAGCATCGCTTCGATGCGAGCCCGTAGTTCGCGCGGTCGGAACGGCTTCGTGATGTAGTCGTCGGCACCGGCTTCGAGGCCCTGGAGGGTGTCGATCTCCTCCCCGAGCGCCGTGAGCATGACGATGTAGGCATCCGAGAAGGCGCGAATGCGTTTCGCGGTCTCGAAGCCGTCCATGCCGGGCATGTTGACGTCGAGGGTCACGACGGCAGGGCTGACGGTACGAACGGCCTCGACCCCGTCGTATCCGTTCGAGCGCGCCGTCACCTCGAATCCGGCTTGACTCAAGACCGTCTCGAGCAAGTGTCGGATGTCGTCGTCATCTTCGATGACGACCGCGCGGCGGGCGGGTGCGTCCATGGTCCGATGCTAGAGCGCGGACTGCTCGGCCCGCGACTGCAACGCCGGGGCGCCGAGGAGGCCGCTGTCGAGTCCGGCGAGCAGAAGGTCGACGCCGGCGAGGAACGTGGCCTCCACGGAGGCGCCCGCGGTGTCGAAGCCGTGCCCGGAGGAGACGACGCCGAGGCTGTCGGCCTGCAGCCGCTGCTGGGTGAGAGACGCGTCGCCGAGCACGAGGTGCAGCAGCGCCGTCGCGGCGAGGTTGGCGGACTCGGGTTCGTGACCTCGACGAAGTGCCGCTGAGAAACGCGCGTGCGCCTCGTCGGCGCCGAGGCCCAGCGCCCGTGTGCTCAGCACGACTTCGGCGCCGTCGCGGTAAGCGAGGAGCGCGTCGCGCACGGCGATCGCTTCGGCGCGCGTCGCCGCCCGCCAGTCGAGGTCGGCGGCCACAGGACGGGCCCGGGACAGGATACGGTCCGCGACGGCTGCGAGGAGAGTCTGCTTGTTCTCGATGTGCCAGTAGAGGGCACTCGCCTGGACATCGAGCGTCGTCGCGAGCCGGCGCATCGTCAGGTCGGCGAGTCCGTATTCGTCGAGGATGCGCAAGGCCGCGTCGACGATCGATGCGCGATCGTGGCGAGCGGAGGTCACGGCGTCAGTATACTGAACGGCGTTCATTGAACGGTGTTCATGGCGCGCAGCGTTGTCGAGCCCGAACCTCACCGATTCCCTGCAAGGAGAACCATGACCGAGACATCGCCGACTCTCACCGCACGGCCGTCACGCTTCGACGCCCGCGACCTGGCCCGGATCGCGATATTCGCCGCGATCATCGCGGCCCTCGGACTTTTCGCTCCGCTTGATGTTCCTGGGCTGCCGCCGATCATCGTGCAGAACCTGGGCATCATCCTCGCGGGGGCCGTGCTCGGAGCGGCCCGCGGGACGGCCGCCGTCGCTGTCTTCATCCTGCTCGTCGCGGTCGGACTGCCGCTGCTCTCCGGCGGCTACGGCGGGATCGCACCGCTCGTCGGCCCGACCTCCGGCTACATCTACGGCTGGCTCGCCTGCGCTTTCGTCACCGGACTCATCGCCCACTCGGGACGGCGCGGCATCGTCTGGTGGCGAGTCGCGCTCGGCGGCGTCGCCGGCGTCCTCGCCGTCTACCTCCCGGGCATCCCCGTCTTCGCGCTCGCGAGCGGCCTGCCGCTCGGCCCGACCGCGATCGGCAACCTCATCTTCCTTCCGGGCGACTTCGCCAAGGTCGTCGTCGCGACTCTCCTCACCGTCGCCCTGTGGAAGGCCTACCCGCCCGCATTTGGCCGCCTCCGCACCAAGGCCGCCATCATGCCCGCCCCAGCTCCGGACGTGGCGTCGCGCGCGCGATGACGGACGCGGCGTCCGAGTCCACCGAGATCGCCCTCGACGGCGTGCGCGTCGACCTCGACGGCCGACGCATCCTCGACGACCTCTCCGTACGGGTCCAGGCGGGCCGGATCGCCGTCATCGGTCCCAACGGGTCGGGAAAGTCGACCTTCGCCCGGCTCCTCAACGGACTCGTGGCCCCGACCGCGGGCACGGTCAGGGTGCACGGGCTGAACGTCGCGACGGAGCCGCGGCGCGTGCGCGAACGCGTCGGATTCGTGTTCACCAACCCCGATGCGCAAATCCTCATGCCGACGGTCGCCGAGGACGTGCGGTTCTCGCTGCGTGGCAGCGGTCTCGCCCGCGCCGAGATCGCGGAGCGGGCGATGGCGGTGCTGCGCGACCACGGTCTCGACGGACACGCGGACGCGCCGGCGGCGAGCCTGTCCGGCGGTGAGAAACAGCTGCTCGCCCTCGCGGCCGTGCTCGTACGAGAGCCGCGGCTCGTCGTCGCCGACGAGCCGACGACGCTCCTTGACCTCGGCAACGCGCGGCGCATCGGCGATCTGTTGATCGAGACGCTCCCCGCGCAGCTGGTGCTCCTGACCCACGACCTCGGCCTCGCGGCGCGCTGCGACGTCGCGTTGCGCTTCCGGGACGGTCGGCTCGTCGAGCAGGGCGACCCGGCCGACGTGGTCGCGCACTACCGCGCGGAGGCCGCGTGATCTCGCTCTACCATCCGGGATCCAGCCCGCTGCACCGGCTGCCCGCGGGAGCCAAGTTGCTCGGGCTCGTCGTACTGGCGCTCGCACTCTCGCTCTACCCGCACGGGGCGGTGAGCATTCTCGTCACCGGTGCTCTCGTGGTCGCGGCATACCTGATCGGCGGCTTCGGTGCGCGGATGCTCGTGCGCCAGATCTGGCTCGTGAAGTGGCTCGTCCTCATCATGGCCGTGACCCAGTTGATCCTCATGACGCCGGCGCTCGCCGGTGTCAATACCGCGCGCGTCCTCTCGATCATCCTGCTCGCGGCCCTCGTGACCCTCACGACCCGAAGCGAAGATCTGCTCGCCGCCCTCGAGGCCGCGCTCACCCCGCTGCGCCCGCTCGGCGTCGACGCCCGCCGGATCGGCCTCACGCTCTCCCTTGCCATCAGCATGATCCCCGTCGTCGCGGGAATCGCGGCACAGGTCCGCGACGCCCAGCGCGCGCGGGGGGTCCGACTCGGCTACCGTGCCATCGTGCCCCTCCTCGTGCTCGCCCTCCGACACGCCGACGACGTCGGCGACGCCCTCACGGCGCGGGGCGTCGAGTGACCCGGGCGCCGCTCACCGACGGGAGCCCCGACGACGCGGTACTCGTCGGGGCGACGGCCGTCTACGGGTTGCCGGTCGACGCACAGACGCGCTGCGCGCACTACTCCGGGGCGGCGGATGTCATCGCGATCCGGTTCCCGTGCTGCGACCGCTACTACCCGTGCCACGAGTGCCACGAGGCCGTCGCGGATCATTCCCCCGAGCGCTGGCCCGCGAAGGCGCGCGGCGAGCACGCCATCCTGTGCGGTGTGTGCGCGAGCACGCTGACGATCCGCGACTACCTCGTCACCGACGACTGCCCTCACTGCGGAACAGCGTTCAACCCCGGATGCCGGCTGCATCACCCCTTGTACTTCGCCTGATCCGCGTTCCGTCGCCGGGTAGGCTGGAACGTCCGCCGCCGTGTCGGCACCCTCCCCGAATTCCACGTTGAAGGATCGCTCTGTGCTCGCCGTCCACGACCTCGAGATCCGAGTCGGCGCGCGCCTGCTCATGGAGAGCGTGAGCTTCCGCGTCGAGCGGGGCGACAAGATCGGCCTCGTCGGCCGCAACGGGGCAGGCAAGACGACCCTGACGAAGACTCTCGCGGGCGAAAGCCTGCCCAACGGCGGCAAGATCGATCGCACCGGCGAGATCGGCTACTTGCCGCAAGACCCTCGCACCGGGGACCCCGAGGACACGGCGCGTACGCGGATTCTGGATGCGCGCGGCCTCGGTCGACTCGTCATCGATCTACGGCGGGCTACCGACGAGATGGCGAGCCCCAACGAGAAGGTCAGCGCGGCGGCGATGGATCGCTACGGGCGCCTCGAAGACCGCTTCCTCGCGCTCGGCGGATACGCGGCGGAGGCGGAAGCGGCATCCATCGCCTCGAATCTCGCCCTGCCCGACCGCATCCTCGACCAGCAGTTGAAGACGCTCTCGGGTGGGCAGCGCCGTCGCATCGAGCTGGCGCGCATTCTCTTCTCCGGTGCCGACACGATGATTCTCGATGAGCCGACCAACCACCTCGATGCCGACTCCGTCGTCTGGCTGCGGGAGTTCCTCAAGGGCTACGCCGGGGGAGTGATCGTGATCAGCCACGATGTCGACCTCGTCGAGGACACCGTCAACCGGGTGTTCTACCTCGACGCGAACCGCCAGGTCATCGACATCTACAACATGGGCTGGAAGCACTACTTGCGCCAGCGCGAGGCCGACGAGGAGCGCCGCAAGAAGGAGCGCGTCAACGTCGAGAAGAAGGCGACGCAACTGCAGTTGCAAGCCGCGCGGTTCGGCGCGAAAGCCTCGAAGGCTGCGGCCGCGCACCAGATGGTGGCGCGGGCCGAGAAGATGCTGTCGGGCCTCGACGAGGTGCGCGCGGTCGACCGGGTCGCGAAGCTACGGTTCCCCGACCCGGTGGCCTGCGGCAAGACACCACTCAGTGCGAGCAACCTCTCGAAGAGCTACGGGTCACTCGAGATCTTCACGGCCGTCGATCTCGCGATCGACCGCGGGTCGAAGGTCGTGGTGCTCGGCCTCAACGGCGCGGGCAAGACGACTCTGCTGCGGATGCTCGCGGGTGTCGACGAGCCCGACACCGGCCGTGTCGAGCCCGGCCACGGCCTCCGCATCGGCTACTACGCGCAAGAGCACGAGACGATCGACATCAAGCGCTCGGTGCTCGAGAACATGATGTCGTCGAGCCCGCAACTGAACGCCACCGAGGCGCGCCGCGTACTCGGGTCGTTCCTGTTCACCGGCGACGATGCCGACAAACCCGCCGGAGTGCTCTCCGGCGGAGAGAAGACCCGTCTCGCTCTGGCGATGATCGTCGTGTCGGGAGCGAACGTCCTGCTGCTCGACGAGCCCACCAACAACCTCGATCCCGCGAGCCGGGAAGAGATCCTCGGCGCTCTCGCGGGCTACTCGGGGGCCGTCGTGCTCGTGTCGCACGACGAGGGGGCGGTCGAAGCCCTCAATCCCGAGCGTGTGCTCATCCTGCCGGACGGCGTCGAAGATCACTGGAATCCCGGCTACGCCGACCTCATCGCCCTCGCCTGAGCCGGCGCGCACGAGCCGTCAGGATCGTGCGTCCAGGAGCGCATCCTCGATCTCCGCGTCCTTCTCGCGCCGCGCCACCGCCGCCGTGCCCGCCGCGATCTTTCGTTCTCGCCGCACCGCCCAGATCAGGCCGACGAACGCGAGGATGCCGAACACGATCCATTGCAGCGCGTACGACAGGTGCGGGCCTTCGTCGTCGACGGGCTTGAAAGCCGGAAGCGGACGCTCGGCCGGCGCCGGATCTTCCGAAACGAGGAGCCCGTACATGCCGGTGTAGGTGGGCGCGTCGACGAGGGCCGCGACATCGGGCAGCCGCACCGTGGCCAGTTGCCCGTCTGGTGCGCCCCGGCCGGGAATCTCAGGCTCGCCGGGCTTGAGACGCACGACGACCGTCACCTCGCCGGTGGGCGCGACCGGAACCGAGTCGGGCGCTTGGGGAGTCGCCCCGCCCGGCACCCAGCCGCGGTCGACCACGAAGACGGTGCCGTCGGCGAGACGGAACGGGACGAGGACCTCGAACCCGGCGGCGGAGTTGCGCGGGCGATTGCGCACGAGCACTTGCTCGTCGACGAGGTATTCGCCCCGCATCGCGACAGGCCGCCACTCGACGGCGTCGGCGGCGGCGTCGAGAGCGGGCAGCAGGTCGTCGAGTGCGGCGGGCGGAGCGTCGTAGTTCGCTTCGATCTTGGTGATCTCGTCGACGGCGTCGACCCGTCGCGACCACTGCCACCATGACAGCAACCCGCACGCGATCGCGAAGACGATCGTCACGGCCAGATATCCGCCCCAGCGGCGCAGCCAGCTCACGACACCGCATCCGGGACGGTCGCGACCGGGGTGTCGAGCGCGGTGACGACAACTGGGAAGCCGCGCGTACCGAGGTAGCCGGCGAGCGTGTCGCGATGGTCGCCGCACGCGAGCCACACCTTCACGCGGTCGACACTGTGGATGCGGGGATTGCGCCAGTTGACCCGCCAGTCGGCGCGCGCGCCGCAGCCTGCCGACGAACACCTCACGTCCGGCTCGGAACCGATCATGAGTCGTCTCGTCGCGCGACGGTGCCGGGGCGCTCGACATCGCCGCCGCCGCGCCGCGACACGGCGTTCGCCAGGACGACAGCGACGAACGGCAAGAACACCGCCCCGAGCGCCGGAATGAGCAACCACCATCCGGGCACGAAAAGACACGCGACGAGGCACAGCACGCGGATGCCCATCATGATCAGATACCGACGCATGCGCGCGTCCTGCTCCTGTTTCGGCGACAGGGGGAGCTCGGTGATCGCGACGGGTCGGTTGCGCATGGTCTCGATCACCAGGGTACGCGCGCCCTCGTCGATCGGCTGGCCGACCGCATCGGTAGGCTGACCGGATGACTGCTCGCACCGTTCTCGTCACCGGTGGAAACCGTGGCATCGGCCACGCCATCGCGGCCGAATTCGTCGCCCAGGGTCACCGGGTCGCCGTGACCGCGCGATCCGGCGAAGGGCCGGAGGGCACCCTCACGGTGCGGGCCGATGTCACCGACTCGACCGCGATCGACGCCGCCTTCACCGAGATCGAAGAGAAGCTCGGTCCGGTCGAAGTCGTCGTCGCCAACGCGGGGATCACGCGCGACAAGCTGCTCATGATGATGACGGAGGACGATTTCGACACCGTCGTCGCCACGAATCTGGGCGGATCGTTCCGGGTCGTCAAGCGCGCGACGAAAGCGATGATGAAGGCACGGTTCGGTCGCGTCATCCTCATCTCGAGCGTCGTCGGCCTCTTCGGCGGGCCCGGCCAGGTCAACTACTCGTCGTCCAAGGCCGGCCTCGTCGGCATGGCGCGCTCGATCACGCGCGAACTCGGCAGTCGCGGGATCACCGCGAACGTCGTCGCTCCGGGGTTCATCGAGACCGACATGACCGCCGAACTCTCGGACGAGACTCAGGCCGCCTACAAGAAGTCGATCCCCGCCGGCCGATTCGCCACCCCGAGCGAGGTCGCGAAGGTGGTCGCGTGGCTGGCGAGCGATGACGCCGCCTACATCTCAGGCGCTGTCATCCCCGTCGACGGCGGCCTGGGTATGGGGCATTGACCGCGAAGGGTCGCAATTTGGGGCTCTGACGTCGCGCATGGCCCCAACCGCGACCCTTCGGCTAGTGGTGGGGGAGTCCCAGCAGCGGGAGCAGCATCGACAGGTCGCGCTCGTCGAGCAGAATGTGCGCCAGATCGCGCACGGGGGCCTTCGCATCGAAGCCCACCGAGAGGCCGCAGATGGCCATCATCGGCAGATCGTTGGCGCCGTCGCCGACCGCGACGGTCTGGCTCATGGGGATGCCGGCATCCGTCGCCCACTCGCGCAGGGCCGTCGCCTTCGCTGCCGCGTCGATCACGGGCGGGATGACCTCGCCGGTGAGGCGACCATCGGCGACGACGAGCCGATTGGCGCGCCAGAAGTCGAGCCCCAGATGCTCGGCGAGGGGATCGATCACCTCATGGAACCCACCGGAGACGACGCCGACCTTGCCACCGGCGGCGTGGACGCCCGCGATGAGGTCGGGCACGCCGGCGGTGACGGCCACTCGCGACCGTACGGCCTCGATGACCGACTCCGGGAGGCCGGCGAGGGTCGCGACGCGTTCGCGCAGGCTCTGCTCGAAGTCCAGTTCACCGTTCATGGC
>CBFGZU010000021.1:0-27036 GCA_965653335.1 uncultured Pseudolysinimonas sp. | reverse complement strand
CGACGACCCGGTCGATGGTCCAGGTGGCTCGGCCGACCCCGATGATCGCGGAGGCGGGGATGAAGGCATCCGGTCGCCCCGCGATGCTGAGCACGATCCCTTGCGGATGCACGGCGACACCGGCCCGTGCCCGGAACCCGAGTCCGCGCACCGCGATGCGGTCGGTCGGGGCGTCCGCGCGCGTCGTCGCCACGTAGAACCCGTCGTGGATGGCCACCGCCGCACCGAGCGTCGCGGGCGGGACCTCGAGTGCGGGCAGTGCCGCCTGGCGACGGCGTCGCGCGCGCCAGCCGAGAGCGAGCCCCGCAAAAACGAGCACCAGGATGCCGGCGATGACGACGACGGGGGCGAGCCTATCCACGGCGCACCTCCTCGGGTTCGCGGAGGTTTCCGTCGAGCACGGTCGGCACTCCGCGGTGGATCGTCGCGACGACGCGGCCGGGCAGTTCGACCCCGAGGTATGGCGAGTTGACGCTGCGTCCGCGCAGGTGATCCTCTCCGAAAGTGCGGCGGGCTGCCGGATCGACGAGCGTGAGGTGTGCGGGGGCGCCGACCGCGAACGGCGTGTCATAGCCGTCGAGTCGCCCGATCGCGGCCGGCGCAGCCGACAGCACCCGCGCGACACCCGTCCAGTCGAGCAGTCCCGTCTCGACCATCGCGGCCTGCACGACGCTCATAGCGCTTTCGAGTCCGACCATCCCGAAGGATGCCTCCGCCCAGGCGGCTTCTTTCGTCTCCACCGGATGCGGGGCGTGATCGGTCGCGACGATGTCGATCGTGCCGTCGGCGAGCGCCGTGCGCAGGGCGTCGACATCCTCGCCACGGCGCAGGGGCGGGTTGACCTTGTACCGTGCGTCGTAACCGACGGCGAGATCTTCGGTGAGCAGCAGATGGTGCGGAGTGACCTCCGCCGTGACCGGGATACCGCGGGCCTTCGCCCAGCGCACGACGTCGACGCTGCCGGCGGTGGACACGTGGCAGATGTGCAGGCGGGCGCCGACGGCTTCGGCGAGCAGCACGTCGCGCGCGATGATCGCTTCCTCGGCGACCGCGGGCCATCCGGCGAGCCCCAACTCCGAGGCGAGCGCGCCCTCGTTCATCTGCGCGCCTTCGGTGAGCCGTGGCTCTTGCGCGTGCTGGGCGACCACTCCCCCGAAGGTCGCCACGTATTCGAGCGCCCGGCGCATCAGCAAGGCGTCGTGCACGCACTTTCCGTCGTCACTGAAAACCCGCACGGCCGCACGCGAGCGGGCCATTGCACCGATCTCGGCGAGACGTTCGCCGGCAAGCCCGACGGTCACCGCGCCGATGGGCCGCACCGTGACGTAGCCATGCTGTTCGCCGAGTGAGGCGACCTGTTCGACGACCCCGGCGGTGTCGGCCACCGGGCTCGTGTTCGCCATCGCGTGCACCGCGGTGAAGCCGCCCGCAGCGGCCGCGCGCGAGCCGGTGAGCACGGTCTCGCTCTGCTCGAAGCCCGGCTCGCGCAAGTGGGTGTGCAGGTCGACGAGGCCGGGCAGCGCCTGGAGTCCGGCGGCGTCGATGACCGTGGCCCCTGTCACCTCGCTCGGCGTGACGAACACCCCGTCGCGAATCGCGAGATCGGCCCGCGCGCCGCCGGGGAGGGTCGCTCCCGTGATGAGCACGTTCATGCGGCGCCTCCCGTGTTCCGGCCAGCACTGAGCACGAGGTACAGAACCGCCATTCGTATCGAAACCCCGTTCGTGACCTGATCGAGCACGAGCGACTGGGCCGAATCGGCGGCCCGTGCGGAGATCTCGAGCCCGCGCATCATCGGGCCGGGGTGCATCACCATCGTATCCGCGCGAAGCCGGGCGAACCGGGCGTCATCGAGACCCCACTCGCGGGCATATTCGCGTTCGTTGGGGAAGAACGCCGCGTTCATCCGCTCGGTCTGGATGCGCAGCATCATCACGACATCCGGGTTCTGCGCGAGCGCGTCGTCGAGGTCGTGTCGCACGGTCGCTGGCCACGTCGCGGCCCCCGTCGGCAGCAGAGTGCCGGGCGCGGCGAGGGTGACCTCGGCACCGAGTGTCGTCAGCAGCCACAGGTTGGAGCGGGCGACCCGGGAGTGCAGGATGTCGCCGACGATCGTGACCCGGAGCCCGTCGAGATCCTTGCCGCGGGAGGCGTCGCCGTGCCGGGTCTTGCGCATCGTGTACGCATCCAGCAGTCCCTGCGTGGGGTGCTCGTGGGTGCCGTCGCCCGCGTTGACGATGGCGGCGTCGATCCAGCCGCCGTCGGCGAGGGTGCGCGCGGCACCCGAAGCCGGGTGGCGCAGCACGACCGCGTCGACGCCCATCGCGGCGATCGTCTGGGCGGTGTCCTTGAGGCTCTCGCCCTTCTGCACACTCGAGCCCTTGGCGCTCAGCGTGATGACGTCGGCCGAGAGGCGCTTCGCCGCCGCTTCGAACGACAGGCGCGTGCGGGTGGAGTCTTCGAAGAACAGGTTCGCCACCGTGCGACCCTGCAGCGTCGGCAGTTTGGGCACCGCGCGGCGGGCGACGTCGGCCATGTCCTCGGCGACGTCGAGGATGCCGATCGCCGTGTCACGGTCGAGGTCACGCGTGCTCAGCAGGTGCTTCATGTGTCGGCCCCCTGGATCTCGACGGCATCCTCACCGTCGGTCTCGAGGAGGCGCACATTGATGCGTTCCGCGACCGACGTGGGAAGGTTCTTGCCGACGAAGTCGGCGCGGATCGGCAGGTCGCGGTGGCCGCGGTCGACGAGCACCGCGAGCCGCACCGCCCGGGGGCGACCGTGCGCGCTCAATGCGTCGAGCGCCGCGCGGATCGTGCGCCCCGAGTAGAGCACGTCGTCGACGAGCACGACGGTCTTGCCGTCGATTCCGCCCTCGGGAATGCGCGTGGGGTGCGGACTGCGCGTCGGCTGGGAGCGCAGGTCGTCGCGATACATGGTCACATCGAGCGCACCGACCCGCCCGGTTCCTGGTTCGAGCCGCTCGAGGATGTCGGCGATGCGCTCGGCGAGAAGAACGCCGCGGGTTGGGATGCCCAGGAGCACGAGATCCGAGGAACCGTGGTTCGACTCGAGGATCTCGTGGGCGATGCGGGTGAGCGCACGCGTGATGTCAGCCGGCTGCAGCACGGGGCGTGCAGTCATCCTGACCTCCTTCCCCGTCTCTCGGGACGGACTTAAAGGCGGTCTGTTTCGACTCGATGCTACAGGGTCAGCGCCGAACGGTCAGCCCCAGCGTTTCAGCAGCAGCCACTCGCCGAGCCCGACGATCGCATCGGTGAGACGACCGAGGACGGCCAGCAGGATGATGACCAAGAACAAGATGTCGACTCGAGCGCTTTGCTGCGCATCGATCATGAGCGATCCGAGACCGAGGCTGGCCCCCAAGAGCTCTGCTGCGACCAGAAAGAGCCACGCTTGAGACAGCGAGAGACGCAGGCCGCTCACGATCGTCGGGATGACGGCGGGGAGCCGGACGGTCGTGAGCACCCGGAAGGGCCCCAGCCCGTAAGCACGTCCCATCTCGATGAGGTGCGGGTCCACGTGCCGGAGGGCACCGGAGAGCGCGGTGAAGATCGGGAAGAACGCGCCGATCGCGACGAGAGTGATCTTCGGGGTTTCGAAAATGCCCAGGTAGATCAGGAGCAGAGGTGCCCACGCGAGCGACGGAACCGCTCGCAGCGCGCTCAGGAGTGGTGCGAACAACACGTTGGCGGTGCGCCAGAGCCCGACGACGGCGCCCAGCACGAGGCCGACGCCGGCTCCGATCGCGAACCCGATGAGGACCCGCTGGGTGGAGATCAGGATGTCGAGGGGCAAGTTGTGGGTGATCGGCAAGTTGCTCGCGGCGTTCAGCACGTCCGCGGGCGACGGGAGCCGGTAGCTCGGCAGGATCTGGAGCGCGGTGATGATCCACCAGATCAGGAGGATCGCCACCGGGATGATCGCGCCGCCGACGACGCGCCACCATCCCGGCGTCGTGCCGCGCGCACGCCGACGAGCGGCGACCCCCGAGGAGGCCGCCGCTCCCGGCGTGGTCAGATCAGGCGAAGAAATCCGGATCCGCCTTTTCTGCGAACTCGGGCTCGAGCAGCGACTCGAGCGCGTCGTCGACCTGTTCTTGAGTCTGGACGGAGCCGATCTCGACGAGCACCGGGGCGATGATCTCGAGCACGGCGTACTGGGTCTCACCCGGGATGCCGTCAAGGTCGAGGTTGGTGCGGTCGATCAGCACCGCCGAGGCGATGGCCGGATCGATCGCGGCGACCTCGGCGAGGATCGCCGCGGTTTCTTCGGGGTTCTCGAGCGCCCACGCGCGGGCTGCCTCATAGGCGTTAACGACGAGCTGCGCGAGGTCGGGCGAGTTCTGCAGGAAGGTCTCCGTGGCGTTGAGGAACCCGTAGCTGTTGAAGTCGATGTTGTCGTAGATGATCTCCGTGCCGGCGAGCTCGACGCTCGTCGAGAGCAGCGGGTCGAGACCCGACCACGCATCCACAGAGCCGTTCTCGAGAGCAGCCTTGCCATCCGCGTGCTGCACGTTGACGACCGTGACATCGGCGAGTGACAGCCCGGCTTCGTCGAGTGCCTGAAGCAAGAAGAAGTACGGGTCGGTTCCGACCGTCACCGCGACGCTCTTGCCCTTGAGATCCTCGACCTCGTCGATCGCCGAGCCGGCGGGCACGGCGAGGGCGGCCCAGTTCGGCTGGCTGTAGATGTCGATCGTGTTGATCGGCGAACCGTTCGAGCGCGCGAGGAGGGCGGCCGAACCGGCGGTGGAGCCGACGTCGAGGGCACCGGCGAGGAGAGCCTCATTGGCCTTGTTGGATCCGGCCGACTGCACCCAGTTCACCGTAACCTCGCCCTCGGTGGCCTCTTCGAGCCAGCCCTGGTCCTTGATGATGAGGCTCAGCGGGTTGTAGGTCGCGAAGTCGATGTTGAGGGTCGCGGCGCTCCAGCCGTCCTCGCCGAGGGCGGGACCGGCGGGCTCGGCGGGCGTGCCTTCACCGGGGACGCAACCCGTAAGGGCGAGCGTCGCCGCGGTCGCGACGCCGATGAGAACGGCGAGAGGGCTCTTCTTCATGATGCGGTGTCCTTTGCTGTGGAGAGATGGCGAGGGTGCTGTGGAAGGGTCAGAACGCGTGAGGTCGCGTGGGTTCGTCGGTCGTACCGGTCGGACGGTCGCCGAATTGCTGGCGTTGCTTGCGCAGCGCGGCGGTGACGTAGTTGGGAGTGTGGTGGCTGTTGACTCCGAGGCGCTCGAGCAGGTCGGCACGAAGCAGGGCGAGCGCGGCATCCGCTCGGTCGCGGGGCCGCGGTTTGCCCACCTCGAGGATGGATCGGATGATCGACCCCGCTCCCGGGGCCGCGGGGTCGTCGCCGAGCAGCACGATGCGGTCGGCGAGCGCGAGTGCTTCGTCGACGTCGTGCGTGACGAGAACGACCGTCGCCGGTTCGGTCGAATGGATATCGAGCAGCAGGTCTTGCATTGTGAGCCGGGTGAGGGCGTCGAGTGCCCCGAAGGGCTCGTCGAGCAGCAGCACGCCCGGACCGCGGGCGAGCGCCCGGGCGAGGGATGCACGTTGCGCCATCCCTCCCGACACCTGGCGAGGGCGCAGCGCCGACGCGTGCTCGAGCTGCACGAGCCGCAGCAGCTCGGCGACGCGCTCCCGGCCGTCCTCGGCCGCGGTTCGTTGCGGCAACCCGAGGGCGACATTGCGTTCGATCGAACGCCACGGCAGCAGGCGCGGCTCCTGGAAGGCGACCGCCGAGCGTTGGTCGACCTCGGCTACGGGAGTCCCGTCGAGCAGCAGCTCGCCGGAGTCGGGGTGGTCCAGGCCGCCGATGAGGCGCAGCAATGTGGACTTTCCGCAGCCCGACGGACCGAGCAACGCGATGATCTCGCCGGGGCGGATGTCGAGGTCGATGTCACGCAGCACCGGCTTCGAGCCGCCTCCCGGAGCGGGGAAGGTTCGACCCACGCCGCGCAGGCTCACGCGCAATGCAGGCGCGGAGACGGAGACGGGAGCGGCCACCTGATCGAAGGTACGGAAGAGGGCTCGACGATACAAAGTGACATGTCACGAAACGCAACGTGATTGTCGGTGATGCGCCCGATCGGCTTCAGGACGGGAGGCGATCCCGCGCGATGGCGCCCAGGAGCCCGTTGAGGTATCCCGAAGACTCCTCGGTGCTGAGGCTCTTCGCGAAGTCGATCGCTTCGGCGATCGCCACCCCGTCGGGCACGTCGGCGTTGTAGAGTATCTCCCACGCCGCCAACCGAGCGATCGCGCGGTCGAGTGCCGGCATCCGGGCAAGGCTCCAGCCTTGCGAGTGCGCCTCGATCTCTTCGTCGAGTTCGGCGAGGTTCCGGTCGACGCCCTCGACGATCTCACGCGCGTACGGCCACGACGAGCCCCGTTCGGGCTGAGTTTCGGCGCGCTCCGCCTCGGCCCCCAGCAGCGTCGCGATCTCGACACTGCGTACGTCGGCACCGTAGAGGATGTCGAGGGCGCGCTTGCGCGACTTGGTGCGGGCGCTCATCGGATGCGGGCGATCAGTCGGTCACACGGCCGAGGTACGACCCGTCACGCGTGTCGACCTTGACCCGCGTGCCCTGCTCGAGGAAGAGCGGCACCTGGATCTCGTAGCCGGTCTCGAGCGTCGCGGGCTTCGTGCCGGCGCTCGACCGGTCGCCCTGCAGACCCGGCTCGGTGTAGGTGACCTCGAGCACAACCGAGGTCGGCAGTTCGACGTAGAGCGGGTCGCCATCGTGTGTCGCGATCGTGACCGTCTGGTTCTCGAGCATGAAGTGGGCGGCGTCGCCGACAATCGGGCCGGGAACCGTCACCTGGTCGTAGTCGGTCGTGTCCATGAACACGAACCCGTCGCCGTCTTTGTAGAGGTACTGGAAGTCGCGGCGGTCGACGGTCGCGAAGTCGATCTTCGTGCCGGCGTTGAAGGTTCGGTCGACGACCTTGCCCGACATGATGCTCTTCATCTTGGTGCGCACGAAAGCGCCGCCCTTGCCCGGTTTGACGTGCTGGAACTCGATGACGTTCCAGAGTTGGCCGTCGAGGTTGAGAACGCTGCCGTTCTTGATGTCGTTGGTCGTAGCCACGAGGGACGAGCTTAGCCCCCCGTCCGAAGGGCGGTGAATCAAGCTCCGTCGACAGCGCTGAGCGCCAGCACGTAGGAATCGAAGCCGAAGCCGGCGATCACTCCCGTCGCCACGGCGGAGATGACGCTCGTGTGCCGGAACTCTTCGCGCGCGTGCGGGTTCGAGATGTGCACTTCGATGAGCGGGATACCGGCCGCTGTCACGAGTTTCGCCGCATCGCGCAACGCGTAGCTGTAGTGGGTGAACGCAGCCGGATTGAGGATGACCGGCGTCGAGGCGTCGACGGCTTCGTGCAGCCAACGGATGAGTTCGGCCTCGTCGTCGGTCTGCCGCAGATCGATCTCGGTGCCCGCGCTGGCCCTCTCGGCGAGCAGCACGCGAAGGGCCGACAGATCCTGCGCCCCGTAGACATCCGGTTCCCGGCTCCCCAGCCGCCCCAGGTTCGGCCCATTGAGCACCAGCACGCGCGACATGTCGACCAGCCTAGACGCGGCCCGTGCTCCCGCCGACGGCCCGCGCGGGAAGTCCCCACCAACACCCATCCGCGACTTTTCGTCCTCTCATCTCGCCGATGCGCGCGAAAAGTCGCGGATCGGCGAGATGAGAGGTCAGTCAGGCGTCGGCGACGGTTTGGTAGGCGAGGAAGAGCAGCGACTCGTCGGGGCCTTCGAGGATGGTGGGGCGGCCGATGCCGTCGAGCACGATGAAACGCAGCATCCCGGCTCGCGCCTTCTTGTCGCGCTGCATCGTCGCCAGCAGGGACTTCCAGCGCGCGGCGGGATATGTCGTCGGCAGCGAGAGCGACGAGAGGATGTTGCGGTGGCGTTCGACGGCGTCGTCCGACAGGTTGCGGGTCAGCCGAGAGAGCTCGGCGGCGAACATCATCCCGATCGCCACGGCGGCGCCGTGGCGCCACTGGTACCGCTCGGCGTGCTCGATCGCGTGGCCGAGGGTGTGCCCGTAGTTGAGGATCTCGCGCAGCCCCTGCTCGGTGAAGTCTTCGCCGACGACGCGCGCCTTCACCGCGATCGCCCGTTCGACGACACGGCGGAACTGCGGCGTGCGGGGGTCGGTGACCGCGTCGACGTCCGCTTCGATGATGTCGAGGATCTCCGGCTCGGCGATGAACCCCGCCTTCACGATCTCGGCGAACCCCGCGAGTATCTCGTTCTTCGGCAGGGCGTCGAGCAACTCCAGGTCGCACAGCACCGCGCGCGGCGCGTGGAAGGCGCCGACGAGATTCTTGCCCTCCGCGGTGTTGATGCCCGTCTTACCGCCGATCGCGGCATCCACCATGCCGAGCACCGTCGTCGGGATCTGCACGACGTCGACGCCGCGCAGCCACGTCGCCGCCACGAAACCGGCGAGATCGGTCGTCGCTCCCCCGCCCAAGCCGATGACGGCATCCGTGCGGGTGAAGTCGGTCTGCCCCATGACGCCCCAGCAGAACGCCGCCACCTCGACGCGCTTGGCGTTCTCGGCATCCGGCACTTCCGCGAGGTACACCTCGTAGCGATCCGACAGCTGCTCGCGCAACAACTCAGCGCGGGCGCTCAGCGCGGGCGCGTGCACGACGAGCAGTTTCGCCGTCCTCGGCCCCAGCAGCTCCGGAATCCGCCCCAGGAGGCCGCGCCCGACGAGCACGTCGTAGCCCGTCACGCCCGCGACCTGAATCGTCGTCACCGCGTCGTCAGCCACGCCGCCACCTCGCTCGCCATGTCGTCGTTGGGCCGATGGGACGTGTCGAATGTCACATCGGCGAGGCGCTCATAGATCTGCCAGCGGGGAGCATTGAGCGCGACCCAATCTTCGACCCCGCCCGAGAGCAGAGGCCGATCGGTGTCACCCGCCAGCCGATGCGCCACGGCCTCCGGGGAGATCGTCAGGTAGACGACCCGATGGCTCGCGAGCTCGGCTTGCGTCTCCGGATGCAGCACCGCTCCGCCGCCGAGCGACAGAACGCCGTCACCCCGAAGGGCACGGTGCACCACGTCGCGTTCGATCGCGCGGAAGTGCGGTTCACCATGGTCGCGGAAGATCTCGGGGATGGCACCGTGTTCGGCGACGATCATCCGGTCGCTGTCGGCGAACGGCAGCTCGAGAATCCGAGCAACGCGCTTGCCGAGGCGCGACTTGCCGGCTCCGCTCGGTCCGATGAAAACGATCACCGTCACTCCGCTTCGGACGCGGAGGCGGTGCGCAGCGACTCGGGGATCATGGCGCGGTAGGCGTCCACGTTGCGACGGGTCTCGTCGATCGAGTCGCCTCCGAACTTCTCGAGCACGGCGTTGGCGAGCACGAGCGCGACCATCGCCTCGGCGACGACACCGGCAGCCGGAACCGCGCACACGTCCGACCGCTGGTGGTGCGCCGCGGCGGTGTCGCCCGTCGCGACATCGACCGTGCGCAGTGCGTTCGGCACCGTCGCGATCGGCTTCATCCCGGCGCGTACCCGCAACAGCGTGCCCGTCGACATCCCGCCCTCGACACCGCCCGCCCGGTCGGAGAGCCGCGTGATGCCGTCGGTACCGATCACCAGTTCATCGTGAGCCGCCGAACCGGGACGGGTCGTCGTCGTGAACCCATCGCCGACCTCGACGCCCTTGATCGCCTGGATGCTCATGAGCGCTCCCGCGAGCTGGGCGTCGAGTCTGCGGTCCCAGTGCGCGTAGCTGCCGAGCCCCGGCGGAAGGCCGAAGGCGAGAACTTCGACGACGCCGCCGAGCGTGTCGCCCGTGTCGTGGGCCCGGTCGACCGCGGCGACCATCGCCGCGGAGGTGGGCGCGTCGAAGCAGCGCAACGGGTCGTCATCAAGCGTGGCGACGTCGTCTGCGGTCGGCAGCGCCGCGCCGTCGGGCACGCGCACGTCACCGATCGCGAGCGTGTGGGCGACCAGACGGATGCCGAGTTCGCCGAGGAAGGCGCGTGCGACGGCGCCGAGCGCCACGCGAGCCGCCGTCTCGCGGGCGCTCGCGCGCTCAAGCACGTTGCGCGACTCCTCGAAACCGTACTTCTGCATGCCCACGAGGTCGGCATGACCGGGTCGCGGACGGGTGAGGGGCGCTCCTCGGCCTTTTGGCAGAGTCTCGGGATCAACCGGTTCGGCGCTCATCACGTCGACCCAGCGCGGCCATTCGGTGTTGCCCACGCGCAGGGCGATCGGCGATCCCATGGTGAGGCCGAATCGGATGCCGCTGGAGATATCGAGGGCATCCTCTTCGAACTTCATCCGAGCACCGCGACCGTAGCCGAGCTTTCGCCGCTGCAGGTCGGCCTGGATGGCGGCCTTCGACACGGGGACGCCCGCGGGCATCCCTTCGAGGATCGCCACCAGTTCGGGGCCGTGCGACTCCCCCGCGGTCAACCAGCGCAGCATGACTACCCAATCTTTCTCGCTCGACTCAGTCTTCCAGCTTCAGCCCGACCGATTCGCGCATCGCCGCGATGACCTCGTCTTCGCGGTCGAGCGCACCGCCTTCGACGCCCGTCACGAAGATGCGCACCTGCTCGATCGCCTGGTGCAGCAGCATCTCGAGACCGCTGACGACGAGGCCGTCGCGCTCCACCCAGCGCGCGGCACGCGGAGTCGGCCAGGGGTCGTACGGAACCTCCATGAGCACTTCACCGAGGTCGGCCTCCGCGATGTCGTCGGGGTCGACATCGCCCGGCAGGGTGTTGATCACGAGGTCGGCACGCACGGGCATGCGGGCACCGTAGAGCCGCCATTCGGTGTGGACGCCGAGCCGGTCGCCGAGCCGCTCGAGGGCCGCGATCCCCTCGAGACTCCGCCCGGAGATGAGGACGCGCGACGCCCCGAGCCGCGCGGCGGCGAGAAACGCCGATGCGGCCGTGTTGCCGGTTCCGATGATGTGCGCGGTGTCGACATCCGCGACGCCGTGGTCGCCCAGAGCGCCCACGATGCCCGCGATGTCGGTGTTGAATCCGCGCGCGCCTCCCGGGCCGAGGAGAACGGTGTTGGCCGCTCCGGCGACCTCCGCAACATCGGTGACGGCAGCGAGCAACGGCAGCACCTCGCGTTTGAGCGGCATGGTGAGCGACACGCCCCGCCACGACGGGTCGAGTCCTGCGAAGAAGTCCGCGAGGGTGCCCGACGCCACCTCGACGCGGTCATAGCTCCATGGCAGGCCGAGAACGGCATACGCGGCCGCGTGCAGGTCGGGCGATCGGGAGTGCTCGATGGGCGATCCGAGCACCGCGAGCCGGCGCTGTGAAGTCAGCACGCGGGGTGATCGGTTTCGCGGCACCACGCGCGCAGCTGGTCGACGCCGCGCTCGTGCTCGGCGACCGTCTCGGAGAACAGCGTCTCGCCGGTGTCGAGGTTGACGGTCACGAAGAAGACCCAGGGGCCGTCGACGGGATGGAGGGCCGCATCGATCGCGAGATCACCAGCGCCCGCGATCGGCCCGATCGGCAGACCGTCGTGGGTGTAGGTGTTGTACCCGTTGACGGCCGCGAGCTGCTCGGCGGTACTGAAGGCGGAATCCTGGGCGTCGTCCCCGTACTGCGCGGTCGAATCCATTTCGAGTCGCATCGGGAGCGCGAGGCGGTTCTGAATGACGCGCGAGACCTTGTAGAAGTCGTCAGCGATCCGCGCCTCGCGTTGGATGATCGACGCGATCGTCAGCACTCGGTTGCGGTCTTCGGGCGCGACCCCGGCCGCGTCGAGCGACTCGAATGTGCGGTTCACGAGCGTCTGGATGATGTCGCGCGCGGTGACGCCCGGGTCGAACTCGTACGTCGCCGGGAAGAGGTAGCCTTCGAGGCTCACCGCGTCCTCGGGCAGGCCGTAGGACGTGTAGTCCGCGATCGCCGCCTCGAACTCGGTCTCGGCGATTCCGGTGCCGGCCGCGAGCAGTTCGGCATACGACGAAAGCGTGAGACCTTCGCGGATGACCGCGGAGTTGACTTTGCGGTTGGATTCATCCAGGAGCGCGTCGAGCGCCGACTGCGCGCTCATCTGCTCTTGAAGGGCATACGTGCCGGGGATGAAGGCGGGCTCCTCGGGCAGGCTCAACAGCAGCTCGTAGAAGGCCTCGTACGTCATCGTGACCCCGGCGTCGTGCAGGGTCGTCGCGATGTCGGAGCCGATCTGCCCCGACGAGATCGTCACATCGACCTCGGTGCCGTTGCCATCGCCGACGTAGTCGGTCGGGAGTTCCCAGCCCAGGATGTCTCGCACCTGATCCTCGAAGAGGATCCAGGCCGTCGCGGCGGCTCCCCCGCCGAGCACGAGCACCGAGACGAGAACGATGGCGAGCGCCACGACTCCGCGCCGGCGCTTCTTGGGCGGCTGTGCCCCCGAATCCTGCCGCGGTCCCGTGCCGGAACCGGTGCGCCGGGCGGCACTTTCCTGCTGTTCGCGCAGTTGCCGCCGGGTCAGCGGTTCCGTCGCGACCGGAGTCGGGGCACTGGGTCGCTGGACGCGCGCCTCCGCGGCCGCGACGGCGAACGGGTCGTCGGTGCGCACGCCGGGCAGGCCCGTCGACGGCTCCGCCGCCGGCCGGTTCGATGTCGCCGGTTCGTCCGCCGAGCGGAAGATCTCATCCCAGCTGGGTTCGTTCGCCAACTCTCAGCCTTCTGGATCGGGGTCGACGGTCGCTCCGGGCGGGCGGCCCGCCGAGCGTTCATGGTCGAGGGCGTTCTGCAGGATGATAACAGCGGCGACTTGGTCGATCACGGGACGCGAGCCTTTGGTGCGTCGGCCCGAGGCGTGCAGGGCCCGTTGGGCGGAGACCGTCGACAGACGCTCGTCGACGAGGCGCACCGGTACCCCGATCCACCCCGCGACATCCTTCGCGAACTCTCGAGCATCGGTCGTCGACGCCGTATCAACGCCGCTCAGCGAGAGCGGCAGCCCGACAACGATCTCCATCGCGCCGTACTCCTCGACGAGGATGCGGAACGCGCGTTCGTCGGCATCCTCGCGCCGCAAGGTGGCGACCGGGGTCGCGATCAGGCCGTCGTGATCGCACGTCGCGATTCCCACGCGGGCCTTGCCGACGTCGACGCCGAGACGCACCCCGGGTCGCATCAGCTCCGCAGCGTCTCGGTGATGCCCGAGAGCGCCGCGCCGATCGCCGCGGCGTCGCTACCGCCGCCCTGGGCGAGGTCGTCTTTGCCGCCGCCACCGCCGCCGAGCGTTGCAGCCGCATGCTTGGCCAGCGTTCCGGCTTTCGCCCCGGCGTCCCGGGCGGCCTGATTCGTGGCGACGATCACCGCGGGCTTGTCCCCGAGGCGCGCCGCGAGCGCGACGACGGCCGGCTCCGACCCGAGCCGCTCGCGAACGCTCGTCGCGAGCGCGCGCAGCTCGTCGGCCGAGGTGAGGTCGCCGAGGTCTTCGACGACCGCGAGGTACCCGCCGATCCGAGTCGCGTTCTCGACGAGCGCGGGGACGCGGCCGGAGAGCTTCTGCGCCTCGAACGCCGCGATCTTCTTTTCGGCCGCCTTCAACTGTTCCACGAGCGACGAGATGCGCTCGGGCAGCTGCTCGCGCGGGGTCTTGAGCGAATTCGTCAACTGCGACACGATCGCCCGCTCCGCCGTCAGGTCCCGGAAGGCGTCGAGCCCGACGAGCGCCTCGACCCGGCGGTTGGTCGAGCCAACGCTCGACTCGCTCACGAGGTTGACGATGCCGACCTCCGCCGACGTGCGCACGTGGATGCCGGCGCACAGTTCGCGTGACCAGGGACCGCCGATGTCGACCATCCGCACGGTATCGCCGTACTTCTCTCCGAAGAGCGCCATCGCCCCCGCCGCCTTCGCCTCGTCGAGCGACAGGATGCGCGTCGTCACCTCGAGGTTGTCGCGCACGGCGTTGTTGGCGACCTCTTCGATCTCCGACCGCGTGGCCGGCGACAGCGCCTGATTCCACGAGAAGTCGAGTCGTAGGTAGCCGGCCTTGTTGAACGAGCCGGACTGGTGGGCTTCGCTGCCGAGCGTCTGCCGCAGCGCGGCGTGCACGAGGTGCGTCGCGGAGTGCGCTTGTGTGGCCGCGTGCCGGTAGAGGGGATCGACGATCGTGGTTGCCACGGCATCCACCGCCACCTCCCCCGAACGCACCGTGACCGTGTGGCTGATGAGCCCCTTCACGGGGCGCTGCACATCGAGCACCTCGAGGTTGAAGCCGTCGCCCGTGATGGCCCCCTGGTCAGCTGCCTGGCCGCCGGACTCCGCGTAGAGCGAGGACTCGGCGAGGATGACCTCCACCGTCTGTCCCGCCGTCGCCGAGGTGACCGGCTGACCGTCGATGAGGATCCCGAGCACTCGGGTCTCGGTCTGCAGGGTGTCGTAGCCGGTGAAGACCGTCTCGCCCTTCGAGCGCAGGTCGGAATAGATTGCGAGGTCGGCAATCGCCCCCTTCTTCGCCTTCGCATCCGTCTTCGCCCGCGTGCGCTGCTCCGTCATGAGCTTGTCGAACGCGTCGCGGTCGACCGTAAGCCCGGCCTCCTCCGCGATCTCGAGCGTCAGATCGATCGGGAACCCGAACGTGTCGTGCAGCAGGAACGTGGTGTCGCCCGGGAGTGTCGTCGCTCCCGCCTTCTTCGTGTCGGCGACCGCCGTGTCGAGGATCGTCGTTCCACTCGCGAGGGTCGAGAGGAAGGTCTCCTCCTCGCCGAGCGCGAGCCGCGAGGTGCGGTCCCAGTTCTCTTCGACGTCGGGGTAGGCATCGCGCATCGCGACGCGGCTCGCATCGAACAGTTCCGCGAACGACGGCGCGTCGACGCCGAGCAGGCGCATCGAGCGGATGGCGCGCCGCAGCAGGCGACGCAGGATGTAGCCGCGTCCCTCGTTGCCCGGGGTGACGCCGTCGGTCATGAGCATGAGACCCGACCGCACGTGGTCGGCGATCACCCGGAACCGCACATCATCCCCGTGGTCGGCGCCGTACTTCTTGCCGGACAACGCGACGGCGGCATCCAGCACCGGACGCACCTGGTCGATCTCGTACATGTTGTCGACGCCCTGCTTGATGAAGGCGACGCGTTCCATCCCCATGCCGGTGTCGATGTTCTTCTTCGGCAGTTCGCCGACGATGTCGAAGTCGACCTTGCTGCGCACGTTCTGGATCGCGTACTGCATGAACACGAGGTTCCAGATTTCGACGTAGCGGTCGTCGTCAGTCGCCGGACCCCCGTCCGCGCCGTACGCGGGGCCGCGGTCGAAGAAGATCTCCGAGCACGGTCCGGCGGGTCCCGGCTGCCCGGTCGACCAGTAGTTGGAGTCCTTGCCGAGGTTCTGGATGCGATCGTCGGACAGCCCGGCGATGCTCGTCCACAGAGCACGCGCTTCGGCATCCTCTTCGTAGACGGTGACCCAGAGGTCTTTCTCATCGAAGCCGAGACCACCGGCGCTCTCGGGGCTCGTGAGCAGCTCCCACGCGTAACCGATCGCGCCCTCTTTGAAGTAGTCGCCGAACGAGAAGTTGCCGTTCATCTGGAAGAACGTTCCGTGGCGCGGCGTCTTGCCGACCTCTTCGATGTCGTTCGTTCGGATGCACTTCTGCACGCTCGTCGCGCGCGGGTAGGGCGCCGGCACGACCCCCGTGAGGTACGGGATGAACGGCACCATGCCGGCGACGGTGAAGAGCAGACTCGGGTCGTCGCTCACGAGCGAGGCGGAGGGAACGACGGTGTGCCCCCGCTCACCGAAGAAGGTGAGCCAGCGGCGGTGGATGTCGGCGGTCTGCACGGCGGTTCCTGGTTCGTTCGCCGCCCTCAGGGGCGGGTGGGGTCCTGCGGCGCGGCAGACCGCCCGGCGGGGCGACCGCCGGTGCGAGGTCGGCGGATTAGTTGGCGGCGGCCCGGGCGCGGGCGCCGATGTCGGACACGACACCGTCGACCGTCTGCCGAAGCTCGGCCTCGCGGCTCTTGTAGCCCTGGACGACGGCGTCGCTGAAGTCCTTGGCCTTCTTGTCGACGTCGGCGAAGAACTTCTGGCCCTCGGGGGTCTTGGAGACCTGGTGGGCGATCGCGAATCCGGCAGCGGCGCCAACGGCGAGAAGCAGTAGACCCTTCATAGGGGTTCCTCCTAGTACGACAACGGGGAAGTCATCAGCTTAGAGCCGACGACTTCCCCGTGTCTGGGAAATCTGCTTAGCGGGCGGCGTAGTACTCGACGACGAGCTGGACTTCGGCCGTGACCGGAACCTCGGCGCGCTTCGGGCGGCGCAGCAGCGTGGCCTGAAGCTTGTCGAGCTGAACCTCGAGGTAGCCCGGAGTCTTCGGCAGCACGTCGACGTGACCGCCGGCGGCGGCGACCTGGAACGGCTCGGTGCCTTCCGAGCGCTCCTTGACGTGGATCGTCTGACCCGGCTTGACGCGGAACGATGGGCGGTCGACGAGCTGGCCGTCGACGAGGATGTGGCGGTGCACGACCATCTGGCGCGCCTGTGCCGTGGTGCGAGCGAACGCGGCACGCAGAACGAGGGCGTCGAGACGCATCTCGAGCAGTTCGACGAGGTTCTCACCCGTCAGGCCCTGGGTGCGGCGGGCCTCGTTGAAGACGATGCGCAGCTGCTTCTCGCGGATGCCGTACTGCTCGCGCAGACGCTGCTTCTCGCGCAGACGCACGGCGTAGTCGCTGTCGGTCTTGCGCTTCGTGCGGCCGTGCTCGCCGGGCGCGTAGGGGCGCTTCTCGAGGTAGCGGGCGGCCTTGGGCGTCAGCGGGATGCCGAGCGCACGGGAGAGACGCACCTTGCGGCGGTCTTGGGACTTCGTAACCACAGTGAATCCTTCGAACACGTGGACGCGGCTGTCGCGACTCACGGACGTACATCGCGCTCTCCCAGAACCGAGCACGCACGTCGCGACGCCCTCGAAGGGAATGAAGAGTGGGATGTGTCCGTCATCCAGACGAACCCGCCTACTTTAGCAGACCCGCCTATTCCTCTCGAAGAATCGCGCGGATCTTCTCCAGCCGCGCGGCGACGTCACGCTCGTACCCGAAGCCCGTCGGGTCATAGTAGGTCGTGTCGGCCAGTTCGTCGGGGAGGTACTGCTGCGGCGCGACGCCGAACTCGGCGTCGTGCGCGTACCGGTAACCCTTCCCGTGCCCGAGCCGCTGAGCCCCCGGGTAGTGGGCGTCGCGGAGATGATTCGGCACCCTCCCGATCTTTCCGGCGCGTACGTCGGCGATCGCGGCATCCAGCGCCTTGTAGGAGGCGTTCGACTTCGGTGCGGTCGCGAGGTACACGACCGCTTCGGCGAGCAGGATGCGACCCTCCGGCATTCCGATCAATGCGACCCCTTCGGCGGCGGCGACCGCGATCGGCAAAGCCTGGGGGTCGGCCATCCCGATGTCTTCCGCCGCGAGGATCATCACCCGGCGGGCGATGAAGCGCGGATCCTCCCCCGCTTCGATCATGCGGGCGAGGTAGTGCAAGGAGGCATCGACGTCGGAGCCCCTCACCGACTTGATGAACGCCGAAATGACGTCGTAGTGCTCGTCGCCCTGGCGGTCGTACCGCAGCAGCGCCCGGTCGACGGTCGCGGCGACCAGATCCGCTGAGATCGACGGGATGTCCTCCCCGCCATGATCAGCGAGCACCGCCGTCGCGGCCGCCTCGAGAGCTGTCAGCGCCCGCCGGGCATCCCCGGATGCGAGCCGGACGATCGCGGCGCGCGCGTCATCCTCGAGCGTCACGCTGCCGGCGAGTCCTCGCGAGTCGGTGACCGCGCGGTCGATCAGCAGCGTCAGGTCGTCGTCGCCGAGCGGCTGGAGGGTGAGCAGCAGCGAACGCGAGAGCAGCGGCGCGATCACCGAGAACGACGGATTCTCGGTCGTCGCCGCGACGAGGATCACCCAGCCGTTCTCGACTCCGGGAAGCAGGGCGTCTTGCTGCGCCTTCGAGAAGCGGTGGATCTCGTCGAGGAAGAGGACCGTCGAGACGCCGTACAAGTCGCGGTCGGCGCGCGCCTTCTCCATGACCTCGCGCACGTCTTTGACGCCGGCCGAGACGGCAGACAGCTCCGTGAACCGGCGACCCGAGGAGTGCGCGATCGCCTGCGCGAGCGTCGTCTTACCCGTGCCCGGTGGCCCCCACAGGATGAGCGAAACCGCTCCCGACTCACCGCTGGTGTCGTTCGCGAGGTTGACGAGCGGCGACCCCGGCTTCAACAGGTGCGACTGACCGGTCACTTCGTCGAGGGAGCGCGGTCGCATCCGAACCGCGAGCGGCGCAGCACCCGCGCGGAGTCCGGGCTGAGTCACCCGGCCAGCGTATCCGCCCCATCCGGCACGCGCGCCGAACGGGGATTGCCGCCCACGCTAGAGTTCTCCACGGCAACGAAAGGGCTCTAGAGGCGTGGCAACTGGCAACAAGCAGCAGCGGGAGGCCGCCGCGCGGCTCAAGCGGTACGAGGCGCGTCAGCAGCTCAACGCCACGCAGAACAAGCGCCGCGGTCGCGACAACATCGTCGCCGTCGTGAGCGTCCTCATCGTCGCGACGCTCGCCGGGTTCGCCCAGTTCTTCTACTTCGACTCCGGCCCCGGTGCTCCCGTCCCGACGCCGAGCGAAACCGCCGTCGCGGGCGAGAACGTCGGCGCGCCCGACACCGACCTCGCGGAGGACCGCGTCTGGACCGGAGAGTTCACGTTCAACGACACGGTCGTCGGCATCCAGCTCGACGGCACCCTCGCCCCGCAAGCGGTCGCCGGCTTCGTGCAGGACTTCCAGGCCGGCTACTACCCGGGCAAGGTCTGCCACCGGCTCGCGAGCGATCTGTCGTTCCTGCAGTGCGGCTCGATCGACGGCGCAGGCGGGCCCGACCCGGCATTCTCGTACGGGCCGATCGAGAACGCGCCCGGCGACGACGTCTACCCGGCCGGCTCGATCGCGATGGCGCGCGGTGCCGACCCGTACAGCAACGGCCACCAGTTCTTCATCGTGCTGAGCGACACGACCCTCGACGGTTCGACGGGCGGCTACACGATCGTCGGCACCGTGACCTCGGGCCTCGACACTCTCGCCGCACTCGTGGCGAGTGGAGTCGATCCCGCGACGGTCGGACCCGACGGCAGCGGCTTCCCGCTGCAGCCGGTCGCGATCACAGGGTTCACGATCCAGTAAAGGCTCGGCACCGCCGAAGCGGGATCACGCCTGTGCAATAGGCTGGCTCGGGTCCGGACGAGGCACCCGGATGTCCTGAGC
The DNA here is from genome assembly GCA_965653335.1 of uncultured Pseudolysinimonas sp. Lineage (GTDB taxonomy): Bacteria > Actinomycetota > Actinomycetes > Actinomycetales > Microbacteriaceae > Pseudolysinimonas_A. Next base: position 7,750 of record CBFGZU010000021.1, on the reverse strand, counting down.
CGGCGCAGCCGATCCAGGACACGCAGCCGCTCGGGGAAAAGCAAGCGAGGAAGCAACGTGGCGAACGAACAGGCACCGTGGGGTCGCGTCGGCGACGACGGCACGGTGTACGTCCGCGAGGCCGATGGCGAGCGCGCCGTCGGCTCCTACCCCGACGCGAGCGCCGACGAGGCGCTCGCCTACTTCGAACGCAAGTTCACCGAACTGCAGGGGCAGGTGTCGCTGCTCGAGCAACGCGTCCGTGGCGGCGCGCCGGCCGCCGATGTCGCGAAGGCGATCACGTCGCTCACCGAAGCGGTCGCGACCGCAAACGCTGTCGGCGATCTCGCGTCGCTGACGGAACGCCTCGGCAAGCTGTCCGGCAGTGTCGGCGAACTCACCGAGAAACAGTCGGCCCAGGCCCGTGCCGCCGTGGATGCCGCCGTCGCGGAGCGGGAGGCGCTCGTCGCCGAGGTCGAGGCGCTCGCCGCGCAGGATCCGGCGAAAGCGCAGTGGAAGCAGGTCTCGGCCCAGCTCGACGAGTTGTTCGGCCGGTGGCAGACCGCGCAGAAAGACGGGCCACGGCTTCCGAAATCGGTCGGCGATGGGCTCTGGAAGCGTTTCCGCGCCGCCCGCGCGACGATCGAGACGCACCGCAAGGCGTTCTTCACCGAACTGGACAGCACGCACAAGGAAGCCCGCGCCCGCAAGCAGGAACTCGCCGAACGCGCCGAGGCTCTCGTCGGCAAGGGAACCGCGGCGATTCCCGACTACCGGCGACTGCTCGACGAATGGAAACTCGCCGGCCGCGCCGGCAAAAAGGTCGACGACGCGCTGTGGGCGCGCTTCAAAGCCGCCGGCGACGCCCTCTACGCTGCGAAGGCGGAGGTCGACGCCCGGGAGAACGAGGAGTTCGCCGGCAACCTGGAGCAGAAGCTCGCGTTGCTCGACGAGGCCGAGACGTTGCTGACCGAGACCGACCGTGAGGTCGCCAAGAAGACGCTGCTCGGCATCCAGCGTCGCTGGGATGCGATCGGCAAAGTCCCCCGCGACTCGCTGCGTTCCGTCGAAGACCGGATGCGCAAAGTCGAGGCGGCCGTCAAGAAGCTCGACGACGACCACTGGAACAAGACCGATCCCGAGAAGGTCGCCCGGTCGACCGGCCTCGCCGCGCAGCTGACCGGCGCGATCGAGAAGCTCGAGCGCGAACTCGAAGCGGCGAAGGCGAACGGCGACGCCCGCAAGATCAAGGACGCCGAGGAGGCCCTCGCCGCTCGGCGCGTCTGGCTCGACGCCCTCGGCTGACCCGCTCGATCGTCTCGGAGGGACTTTCTCCACAGGCTGTCCTGTCCACCGGATGACACCCGATCGCATCCGAAGCGCACGACGAGTGCGAATCTGGGTGACATGCGCCTCTCGCCCGTGCTCGCGGAGACCGACCTCAGCTCCGTCGAGTTGCAGGCGGCCCGGCTCGACGGCGAGGTGTACCGACTCGCCGAGGCGTATTGTCTGGTCGGCGAGCTGGAGGCCCCGCACCACCGGGCTTGGTCGGTGCTCGGCACGCGCTCCCCGCGTCTCATCGCCGAACTCGGCACGGCGGCGTGGATCTGGGGGGCCGCCGTGCGACTCCCCCGACTCGAGTTTGCCGTGACCCCCGACGCCCGCGCGCGATTCCCTCCTCGCCACCACATCGCGGTACGCGAGATCGTCTACGAGCCGCGCGACGTGACGACGCTCGGCGGCGTGCGGGTCACGACCCCGCTTCGCACGATTCTCGACCTCGTGCGGGTCGAGGATGACTTCGACCCGGCGACGACCGCCCATCTGGCCGCGATCGGAGGCCTGCACCCCGACGACTGTCTCGCGGCGCTCGAGAGTCGCGACGGAATCCCGGCGAAGGGGCGCGCTCGCGACAACCTCCGCCGCGCCCTTTATGCCGTCGACACCCGGTATACGTCGTAAACACCGTCGATGCGCCGCACCGCGTTGAGCAGCCGATCGAGGTGCACCGTATCGCTCATCTCGAAGACGTACCGGCTGATCGCGAGACGGTCGCTCGAGGTCGAGACGTTCGCCGAGAGGATGTTGACATGGTGCTCGGAGAGCACCCTCGTGATGTCGGAGAGCAGCCCCGAACGATCGAGCGCCTCCACCTGGATCTGCACCAGGAAGACGCTCGACGACGTCGGCGCCCACTCGACGTCGATCATGCGCTCCGGGTGCTCCCGGAGGGACGTCACGTTGATGCAGTCGTCGCGATGCACCGAGACACCGGATCCGCGGGTGACGAATCCGACGATCGAGTCGCCCGGCACCGGAGTGCAGCACTTCGCGAGCTTGACCAGGATGTCGGGCGCGCCGCGGACGAGTACTCCCGAGTCGCTCGGCCGGAGCTGACGGGCACGACCCTTCGGGGTGAACGGGACTTCGGCTTCGTCGGCCTCCGCCTCCGACTGCAGCGAGGCGACGACCTTCTCGAGCACCGACTGGGTCGAGATGTGCCCTTCACCGACGGCGGCGTAGAGCGCCTCGACGCCTTCGTAACGCATCGCGGCCGCCACCTCGGCGAACACGTCGGAGCTCATCAGCCGTTGCAGCGGCAGGTTCTGTTTGCGCATCGCGCGGGCGATCGAATCCTTGCCCTGCTCGATCGCCTCCTCGCGCCGTTCCTTGGTGAACCACCCGCGGATCTTGTTGCGCGCCCGCGGGCTTTTGACGAAGTTCAGCCAGTCCTGACTCGGACCGGCATCCGGGTTCTTCGAGGTGAACACCTCGACGACATCACCGCTCGCGAGCAGGCTCTCGAGCGGCACCAGGCGTCCGTTGACCTTCGACCCCATCGTGCGGTGCCCCACCTCGGTGTGCACCGCATACGCGAAGTCGACGGGAGTCGCGCCCGCGGGCAGGCCGATGACCTTGCCCTGCGGGGTGAAGACGTAGACCTCTTTCGCCCCGATCTCGAAGCGGAGGTTGTCGAGGAACTCGCTCGCATCTTCGGTTTCGGCCTGCCAATCGCTGATGTGCGCGAGCCAGGCCATCTCGGTGTCGTTCGGTCCCCGATCCGCCTCGCCTCGCCCGGAGTTGACGCGCTCCTTGTACTTCCAGTGCGCGGCGACACCGAACTCCGCGCGCTGATGCATCTCGTGTGTGCGGATCTGAATCTCCACCGGTCGTCCCTTGGGGCCGATCACGGTCGTATGCAGCGACTGGTACAGGTTGAACTTCGGTGTCGCGATGTAGTCCTTGAAGCGGCCCGGGATGGGATTCCAGCGTGCGTGGATCGCACCGAGAACGGCGTAACAGTCACGGATGTTACTCACGAGCACGCGGATGCCGACGAGGTCGTAGATCTCGGTGAATTCGCGACCGCGCAGCACCATCTTCTGATAAATCGAGTAGTACTGCTTCGGCCGCCCGACGACCTGGCCCTTGATCTTGCCCGCCTTGAGGTCTTCGTTGACCGCGTCGATGACGTTCTGCACGAACTCTTCGCGCTGCGGCGTGCGGTCGCGCACGAGACTCTCGATCTCGACATAGAGCTTGGGATGCAGCACGGCGAACGACAGATCCTCCAGCTCCCATTTGATGGCCTGGATCCCAAGCCGGTGAGCGAGCGGGGCATAGATCTCGAGCGTCTCCTGCGCCTTCCGCCTCGCCGATGTCTCGGGCACGAAGCCCCAGGTTCGCGCGTTGTGCAGACGATCGGCCAGCTTGATGATCAGCACGCGGATGTCTTTGCTCATCGCGACGACCATCTTGCGCACCGTCTCGGCCTGAGCACTGTCGCCGTACTTGAGCTTGTCGAGCTTCGTCACGCCGTCGACGAGCATCGCGATCTCGTCGCCGAAATCGTCGCGCACCAGATCGAGCGTGTAATCGGTGTCCTCGACGGTGTCGTGCAGCAGTGCCGCGGCGATCGTCTTGGAGCCGATGCCCAGGTCGGCGAGGATCTGCGCCACCGCGACCGGGTGGGTGATGTACGGCTCGCCGCTCTTGCGCTTCTGCCCCGAGTGGGCCTTCTCAGCGGCCACGTAGGCGCGTTCGATGAGCGCGACATCGGCTTTCGGATGGTGCGCCCGCACCGTCTTGAGCAGGCGGTCGACGGCACCCGTCGGCTGCGCTCGCGAAAAGATTCTGGGCAGCAGAGTTCTCAGCGTTGCCGTGCTCGGCGCCTGAGCCTCCGTCATGCCCAGAGTCTAGGTTTCGACACGCGCGTCCGCTGACACGGACCCGCTACTCTACCGACGGGGTTCGACACGGGACGCGCTCACGCGGATGCGCCGGCCTTCTCGCGGAGTTCGAGGGTGCGCTTGTCGCGGCGGGCGATCTCCGGTTCACCCGAGCGGAACGCCGCATACAACGGGGCGGCGATGAACGGCGTCGTGTAGGCGCCGATCACGGTACCCACGAGCAGAGCGAGTGAAATGTCGCGCAGCGTGTCGGCGCCGAGCAGTCCCACACCGATGACGAGGATCGCGGCGACCGGCAGCGACGCGACGACGGCCGTGTTGATCGAGCGCACGAGCGTCTGGTTGGCCGCGAGGTTGACGGTCTCGCCGAACGTGCGGGTCGAATCATCCCCCATCTCGGAGGTGTTCTCGCGGATCTTGTCGAACACCACAACGGTGTCGTAGAGCGAGAAGCCGAGGATCGTAAGGAAGCCGATCACGGCGGCGGGGCTGATCTCGAACCCTGTCGCGGCGTAGACGCCGATCGTGATGACGAGCACATGCGCGAGACCCAGGATGGCGGCGAGCGACATTTTCCAGGTGCGGAAGTAGATCGCCATGATGATCAGGGCGAGCCCGACGAAGACGCCGAGGCCGAGCAGCGCCTGGCGGGTGATGTCGGCGCCCCACGTGGGTCCGACGAACGAGAACGTCACGTCGGACGTGTCGTAGGCCTCTTCGAGAGCCGCGGCGATCTCGCGCACCTGCTCTTCGGCGAGTTGCTCGGTCTGCACGCGAAGGCCGCCGTCGCCCACGACCGTCGTGCGCACATCGGTGCCCGGGATGACGTCCTCGACGGCCGCCTCGGCAGGCCCGGGGTCGGTGGTCGACCCGCCCGCCACCTGGAACTGGGCGCCGCCGCGGAACTCGATGCCGAAGTTGAATCCCTCGGCGGGGTTGCCGCCGCCCCGGATGAACGGCACCGACACCGCGAGGGCCATGAGCACGACGGCGATACCGAGCCAGATCTTGCGCTTGCCGACGAAGGGAACCGAGGTCTCGCCCGTGTAGAGGTTGTTCCCGAAGCGCGTGAGCGCGTTGCCGGCCCTCTTGTCACGCTGAGCCATCACTTCTGTCCCTCCTGCACGGCGGCCTTGCGTTCGGCGATCGTCTGACGACGCTCCGCCTCTCGCGATGCACCGGCTCGCCGGGCTTCCTTCGAGACCCGGAATTCGGCGCGACCGCGGTACACCGCGCCGAGCGCGGCGGGATCGAGTCCGCTGAGCGGATGCCCCGAGGAGAAGAATCGCGTCTGCGCGAGCAATTGCAGCATCGGATGCGTGAACAGCACGACGACGAGCACGTCGATGAGCACCGTGATGCCGAGCGTGAACGCGAAGCCGCGCACGTTGCCGACGGCGAAGATGTAGAGCACGACCGCCGATAGGAGGTTGACTCCCTTCGCGGCGTAGATGGTGCGCAGCGCGCGCTTCCACCCGGCTTCAACGGCCCCGGCGACGCCCCGACCGTCGCGCAGTTCGTCGCGGACGCGTTCGAAGTACACGATGAACGAGTCGACCGTCATGCCGATCGCGATGATGAGGCCGGCAACGCCGGCGAGCGACAGCCGGTAGTTGTAGTGCTGGGCGAGGATCGTCATGACCAGATAGGTGAGCCCCCCGGCGACGAGCAGCGACGCGATCGTCACCGACGCGAGCGCCCGGTACTGGAAGAGCGAATAGATCACGACGAGGATGAGGCCGATGAGACCCGCGAGCAGGCCGGCCTGGAGTTGCGCCTGCCCGAGCGTCGCTTCGATCGAGTCGCGACTCTGCACCTCGAACGAGAGCGGCAGAGCGCCGAACTTCAGTTGATCCGCGAGTGCCGCCGCGGCCTCGGGCGTGAATCCGCCGGTGATCTCCGGCTGGCCGTTCGTGATCGCCCCGAGCGTCTGGGGAGCGATGATGACGCGACCGTCGAGCACCGTCGCGAACTGGTTGCGCACCCCGGTGAGCGAGACGAGGCGCGTCGTGATCTCAGCGAATGCCGCGGTGCCCTCGGCATCGAACTTGGGACGCACGGCCCACTCGCCCGTGGCAGCGCCGTTCGCGCCGAGTCGGGGGCCGGCGGTCGCATCGATGACGTTCGACCCGTCGACCTCGACCGGTCCGAGCAGGTACTTGATCGAGCCGTCGGCCTCGCACGTCACGAGCGGCACGTCGGGGTCGGCGACGTTCGTCGTCGCGGTGTCGAGCGTTGCGCAGTCGAAGGAGTTGTACTCCTCTTGCAACGCCGGCGTGATCCAGTTGAGGTCACTGCCGTCCGTCGGCTCGACCGTGGGGGTCGCCGCCGGATCGGGCGTGGCGCCCTCGGCCGGGTCGGGTGTCGGGGTCGCAGCACTGGCCGAAGCCGCCTCCGCCAGCAGCACCGCCCGGAACTCGAGCTTCGCCGACGCCTGGATGCGGACGAGTGTCGCCTGGTCGGGCGTTCCCGGGATCGCGACGACGATGTTGGAACCGAGGGTCGAAATCTCGGCTTCCGCGACACCCGTCGCGTCGACCCGCTGGCGGATGATCGCGACCGCTTGCTCGAGCTCTTCGCCGCTGACGTCCGCCTCATCGGCGATGAGCGGAGCCAGGATGATCTGCGTACCGCCCGAGAGGTCGAGCGCTAGCTTGAACCCCGGTTGCCAGCCGCCCCACAAGACGTTGCCCGCGACGACCGCGGAGAGTACGGCGATGATCGCCCCGAGCCAGGCGAGCGATCGGCCGGCCTTGCGGACGGGCGTCGACGACTTCGTGGCCACGCGCCTCTTCTTTCTCGATCAGTCAGGGGTGGGGCGCTCACGCGCGCCCGATGAGACCCGGCTCTGGTCGGGTCAGCATCCGGGTGTTCGACTACTCGGTCGGCTTCTTGCGCGGTCGCGGCTTCGGCTTCTCGGACCGCTCGCCGAACTCGGGGTCGCTGATCGGCTCGACGCTGCTCTCGTTGAGCTCGGCACGGGGCTCGTCGGTGACCGTCTCGATGTCCTCGACGACCTTGGCGATGGTCTGCGTGTGCACGCGCAGTTTCGTACCGGGCGTCGTCTCGATGATCGCCTCGTTCTTCTCCTCATCGACCGAGAGGAGGGTGCCGAAGATGCCTTGGCTCGTCATCACCTCGGCACCGGGAACGATCTTCTGGCGCATCGTCTCGGCGTCGCGCTTGCGCCGCCGAGAGCTGACGAACATGAAGACGATGAGCACCGCCGCGATGGCGATGAGCGCAAGGGACAGCGGGTCGTTCAACACGGGGATGCCTTCCAAGGATTCGGGGAGTTCGCACAGAGCCTAGGACAGCGGGCTCGGCGGACCCCCTGAATCATATGTCATCGTCGAACAGCGCCCCTCGGTCGGGGCGTCGCACACCGAGGTGGTCCCAGGCCCGGCGCGGCGGCCCGCCCCCCCCGGGTGGGGGACCGGGCAGTACCACCCCCCCGCGGAACGGGGGTGGCGACCCCCGCGCCACGGCCGCGGGGCACAACGCCCGGTCGGCGAGCCCGCCCGGCCGGCGGGCCGACGCGAGCGCCGCGGGCACCACCACGGCGAGCGACAGCGCGAAGC
>CBFGZU010000020.1:0-27082 GCA_965653335.1 uncultured Pseudolysinimonas sp. | reverse complement strand
TCCGCGCCGTCGAGAAGTTCGACTACACCAAGGGCTTCAAGTTCTCGACCTACGCGACGTGGTGGATCCGCCAGGCGATCACGCGCGCGATGGCCGACCAAGCGCGCACCATCCGCATCCCCGTGCACATGGTTGAGGTCATCAACAAGCTTGCGCGCGTGCAGCGCCAGATGCTGCAGGATCTGGGCCGCGAGCCCACGCCCGAAGAGCTGAGCCGCGAACTCGACATGACCCCCGAGAAGGTCATCGAGGTGCAGAAGTACGGTCGCGAGCCGATCTCGCTGCACACCCCGCTCGGTGAGGACGGCGACTCGGAGTTCGGCGACCTGATCGAAGACACCGAAGCGGTCGTGCCGGCGGATGCGGTGGGCTTCACGATGCTGCAGAAGCAGCTCGAGAGCCTGCTGGACTCGCTCTCCGAGCGCGAGGCGGGCGTGATCCGCATGCGCTTCGGCCTCGGCGACGGGATGCCGAAGACGCTCGACCAGATCGGCGACACCTTCGGGGTGACGCGCGAGCGCATCCGGCAGATCGAGTCGAAGACGATGGCGAAGCTGCGTCATCCGTCCCGGTCGCAGTCGCTGCGCGACTACCTCGAATAAGCCCGCGTGGACGTTCCCTACGACGAGAACCGCGTGCGGCCGCGCGAAATCGAGGTCGACGGCGTACGGTACGAGCGCATCCCGATCAAGACCCACGTGGTGCTGCCCGGTGAGCCGCTGCATCCGGTGATCGAGAAGTACGCCCTCGAGCACCTTCGGGACGGCGACTGGCTGTTTATGACCGAGAAGATGGTCGCCGGCTCCCAGGGTCGCGCTCACCCGGTCGCCGAGACGAAGGCCCGGCCGCTCGCGGTCTGGCTGTCGAAGCGCGTCGTGCGCACCCCGTGGGGAATCGGCCTCGGGATACCGGAGACGATGGAGTGGGCGATCCGCGAGGTCGGCACCCCGCGCATCCTCTTCGCCGCCGCCGTGTCGGTGATCACCAAGCGCTTCGGTCGCACGGGCGACTTTTACCGCATCGCCGGCACGAAGGCGCGCGGCATCGACGGGCCGGGATACCCGACGATCCCGCCGTACGACGAAATGGTCGTGCTGACCGCCGCGAAGCCGAAGCAGACGAGCGAAGGCGTTCGGGATGCCGTGGTCGGGTGGGGCAAGAACGTCGAGGTCTTCCTCGTCGACATCAACGACATCGGCGGCAACGTGCTCGGTTCGACGAGCGATCACGCGACCGAACAGCTCGTGGCGCGCATCCTGAAAGACAACCCGATCGGGCAAGGCCACGAGTCGACCCCGCTCGGCATCATCCGCCGCGTCCCCTGACCGCACCCACCGCTGGTTGAGTAGCGCGCCCGCGTAGCGGCACGCGTGTCGAAACCAGTCCCGCGGCCTACTCGTTGAGGTGGACCCGCGGAATGCGAGTGGACGCGCGGGCGAGGATCTCGTCGCCGATCGTGCCCGCCCATCGGGCCCAGTCCTCAGCGGTCGGCTCGCCGTGGTCCCCGGGGCCGAAGATCACGGCGACGTCGCCCACCTGATCGTGGCGCGTCGCCCGCACCAGGGTCTCATCGACGCCGATGACGAACACACCGGCCCGGCGGTCGCCCAGCAGCACCTCGGCGCCTTGCCCGCTCGGTGCATCCGGAGTCGCGGTCGGGGGAAGGCCGTCGGCCGAGCCGATTCCGAGCACGGCATACGCGCCCTGCAGTCGAACGATCTCCGCCGTCACCGTCATGGGGGCTCGCATGCCGAGGCCGCGAGCATCGACGTCATCGAACGGCGACACCCCGTAGGCGGCGATGCCGAAGCGCACGAGATCGAAGCGGGACTCCGGCATCCGGATTCCGGCAGAAGAGGCCGCGAGATGCAGCAGCGGGCGATCGGGGCCGTCCATCGGCACGCCGAGCCCCGCGGCGACGGCGATGGCGGCCTGGAAGTCGGCCAGCGCGGCAGCATCATCTGCCGGAGAGGCGTCGGCGAGGTGCGACCACAGGCCGGCAAGGCGTAGGCGGCCGGCATCCTGAAGGTCGAGGGTCGCCTGCACGAGGGCGGGCCAGTCCTCGGGGCTCGCGCCGTTACGGTGCAACCCGGTGTCGATCTTCAGGTGCACGGATGCCACCCCCGCATCGGCGACCCGCCGCAGTTCGGTGAGCGACGACACCCCGAGGTCCACGTCCGCCTCGATCGCCGCGCGAAAGTCGGTCTCTTGCCCGTGCAGCCACGCGAAGAGCTGCGTGTCGATCCCAGCGGCGCGGATCGCCAATGCGGCCGGGACGTCGAGCACGGCAAGCGAGTCGGCTCCGGATTCCAGGGCTGCGCGCGCAATCGGCAGCATCCCGTGTCCGTAGCCGTCTGCCTTGACCGCGAGCATCGTGCGCGCGGGCGCGGCAATCGCCGCGAGGGTGCTCACATTGTGCCGAAAGGCGTCGAGGTCGATCTCGATGCGGGCGCTCATCGCACGCTCCGAACGACGCGCGACGCGATCCCGGCGGTCAGCGCGAGTTCGTCGCGCTCGGTCCAATGCGCCCAGTCGAGCGCCGACGGTTCGCCGCGGGAAGGATCCCCGAACAGCACCGCGTCGGCACCCAGGTCGATCGCGGCGTCGCCGACGTCGAGCACGAACTGGTCCATCGCGATGCGCCCGACGAGCGGGAACATCGTGTCACCGACAAGAACGCGGGCGCGATTCGACGCCATCCGCGGCACCCCGTCGGCGTAGCCGAGCGCGACGAGCGCCAGCGTCGTCGGCGTGGCGGTGCGATACGTGTAGCCGTACGACACCCCGGAGTCGGCGGGCACGCGCTTGAGCGCGACGACCTCGCCGATCACCGACATCACCGCCCAACCGCCGTCCAATCCGTAGGCACGCGATGCCTCTCGCTGAGGTTCGGGATCGAGACTCACGGCCTCGCGACGGAAGCCGCCCGCAACGGCGACGGCGGCATCCCGCTCGTTGCTGACGACGATCTCACGGACACCCGCCTCGAGAGCTGCGGGGGCGATCAGGGCTAGCCCGTGGCCGAAGGCGTCGGCGCGGGCGTCGAGCACGTCGCCCGGCCGGTTCGCTGCGAACGCGTCGAGGTCGATGAGCGCTCGACGGCGGATCCCAGGCACTTGCCCATCCAAGCACCTGAACGGCGAAGGCCCCGGCGAACCGGGGCCTTCGTGCGAGTCTGATCGGGATCGACCGGGCTCAGTCGGCGACGCGCTCCAGGAGGCGGCTCGACTCGTCGTGCCATTCGAGCGCGATGGGCTGCACCTTCTCTTTGAACTCCGCCGCGTGGTGGGCGCAGAACAGAAGCTCGCCAGAAGCGAGGGTGGCCTTCACGTAGGCCTGAGCCCCGCAGTAGTCGCAACGGTCGAGGGCGGTGAGCACGGCCGTATCGAGTTCGAGCTCGTCGACCGAACTGTCGGATGCGAACTTCGACATGTGCTCCTCCTCGGGTTGAGATCGGCTTTCCGTGACTCCATACAAGCATGCGCGCGCCCCCGACATGTGCCTTGAGCGCTGCATTTCGCTCACGGCGCACCGGGGAATATTCGATGAAAGCGGCAAGCCGCCGTCGTACGGGGTGGCCTACCGGGGAGCGTCCTCGGCCGGGGTTAGTCTGATCGACGGCCTGCATTCGCACGTGGTGTCGACAAGGAGCTGAAACCGTGGCGAGCGACGACTATTCCGCCCGTCACCTCTCGGTGCTCGAGGGACTCGAAGCCGTGCGCAAGCGTCCCGGCATGTACATCGGGTCGACCGACTCGCGGGGCCTCATGCACTGCGTCTGGGAGATCATCGACAACTCCGTCGACGAGGCGCTCGGCGGATTCGGCTCCCGGATCGAGGTGATTCTGCACGCCGATGCGAGTGTCGAGGTGCGGGACACCGCGCGTGGCATCCCCGTCGACATCGAACCGAAAACCGGCTTGTCGGGCGTCGAGGTCGTGTTCACGAAACTGCACGCCGGCGGCAAGTTCGGCGGGGGATCGTATGCCGCATCCGGTGGTCTGCACGGCGTCGGCGCATCGGTCGTCAACGCCCTGTCGGAACGGCTCGACGTCGAGGTGGACCGTGACGGGGCGACCTGGGCGATGTCGTTCCACCGCGGCGAGCCGGGGACCTTCGAGGATGCCGGCGAGCCGAGTCCCGACGCGCCGTTCACCCCGTTCATCTCGGGGAGCGAGCTGCGCAAGGTCGGCAAGGTCGCGAAAGGTGTCACCGGCACCCGCATCCGCTACTGGGCGGATCGGCAGATCTTCACCAAGGGCGCCGAATTCCAGCTGGATGAACTCGCCGCCCGCGCGCGGCAGACGGCGTTCCTCGTGCCGGGTCTCGCCCTCGAAGTCGTCGACGAGCGAGGCGACGAACCGATGCGCGAGACCTTCCGCTTCGACGGGGGCATCGCGGAGTACGTCGGCTACCTCGCCCCCGACTCAGGCCTGACCGACACTTGGCGCATCCAGGGCACCGGCAACTTCACCGAGACCGTGCCCGTGCTGCAAGAGAATGGCCACATGGTGCCGACAGAGGTCGCGCGCGAGGCGGAGGTTGACATCGCGTTGCGCTGGGGCACCGGGTACGACACGGTGTTCCGCTCCTACGTCAACATCATCGCCACGCCGAAGGGCGGCACGCATCAGTCGGGATTCGAGCAGGGCCTCATGAAGTTCCTGCGGTCGGAGATCGAAAAGAACGCGCGGCGGCTGAAGGTCGGCGCGAGCGAGAAACTCGAGAAGGAAGACATCCTCGCCGGTCTCACCGCCGTGCTGACGGTGCGCCTGCCGGAACCGCAGTTCGAGGGGCAGACCAAAGAGATCCTCGGCACCCCGGCGGTGCGCAACATCGTGGCGAACGTCGTCGCCAAGGCGCTGGGGGAGCGATTCACGTCTCCGCGGCGCGACGACAAGGCGCAAACGGCTTTGGTGCTCGACAAGATCGTCGCCGAGATGAAAAGCCGCATCTCGGCGCGCGCCCACAAAGAGACGCAGCGCCGCAAGAATGCTCTCGAATCGTCGTCGCTGCCCGCGAAACTCGTCGACTGCCGCTCGAACGACGTGCTCGGCACCGAACTGTTCATCGTCGAAGGCGATTCCGCGCTCGGGACGGCGAAGCTCGGTCGCGACAGCGAGTTCCAAGCTCTGCTGCCGATCCGCGGCAAGATCCTCAACGTGCAGAAGGCGTCGGTCGCCGACATGCTGAGCAATGCCGAGTGCGCTTCGATCATCCAGGTGATCGGCGCCGGGTCGGGCCGCTCGTTCGACCTCGAGCAGGCCCGCTACGGCAAAGTCATCATCATGGCCGACGCGGATGTCGACGGGGCCCACATCCGCACCCTGCTGCTGACCCTCTTCTTCCGGTATATGCGGCCGATGATCGACGAGGGTCGCGTGTTCTCGGCCGTTCCGCCTTTGCATCGGGTGGTCGTGCTGAACCCGGGCTCGAAACCGAACGAGACGATCTATACCTACTCCGAAGCCGAACTCACCGGGGTGCTCAAGACTCTTGAGAAGGCGGGCAAGAGGTACCAGGATCCGATCCAGCGGTACAAGGGTCTGGGGGAGATGGATGCCGACCAGCTCGCCGAGACCACGATGAGCCGCCGCCACCGCACTTTGCGGCGCGTGCGGGTGTCGCATGCCGAGAACGCGTCGCGCGTCTTCGAACTGCTCATGGGCAACGACGTGGCGCCCCGCAAGGACTTCATCATCGCCGGGCAGGGTCTCGACCGGGATCGTATCGACGTCTGAGGCGTCGGCGCAGACGGGACGATCGTGGACGCCGGCGAACGACTGACCTCCTCCCGCACGGGCTCGGCCGTCTTTCGTCGGATGCGCGTGCTCCTTCCCACCGCGGCGCTCGTCGCCGGCGCGCTGACCGCGCTCGTCTTCGTGATGCGCGCGGGGGGTGACCCGGCCGATGCCGCGACCTGGCCGATCACGTGGGAGTTGCGGTCGAGCGACAACGGCACCCTGTTTCAGGTCTGGCAGGATGTCGCCGCGGGCCGATCGCTCGACTGGAGCTTCTCGCCGCAGGTGTTCGTGTTTCCCGAACTACCGCTGAGCGGACTGGCATTCCTGCTCGCTGGCGGCAGTCTCTACGTCTATTACGTGTTCGTCGCGGTGCTCAACAACGTCGTGCTGTTTCTTCTCCTCGTGGTGCTCGGGCGACTGCTGTGGCCCCTGGCCTCTCCCGTCGCCACTGTCCTTCGCGGCGGTGCCGGCCTCCTTCCGCTTCTGCTGCTGCCCCTCGTCGGCACGACGTGGCTGTTCTCGTTTCACCTCGCTCCCACCTATTACCTGGGGATGTATGCCGCGCTGCTCGCGGCGCCGCTGCTCGTCCTCGTGCGTACCCGGCCTGCGCTCATCGGTGTCGCTGTCGGGCTGGCTCTGGCGATCGCGTCCAACCCGCTCGCGCTGTTGTTCGCCGCCCCGGGCCTCATCGCGGTGGCCGTCGCGCGCGGCGTGCGGGCCGGCCCGGGCTCGCTCGTCCGGCCCGCACTGATCGTCGGCGCGGTGGGTGCCTCGGCGATGCTGGCGCGGCTCGCTTTCGCCCCGCTCCAGGGCACCGGCCTGCTCAGCTACGTCGACGTCGAACGCTTCCGGTCGCGCATCGACGGGTTATGGCCATACTGGTCGGCTCAAGTGGTCGATCCGGCCGCCCGGGCGCTTCTCCTACTCGGTGCGTTGCTCGCGGTCGGCTGCCTCGTCGTCGCGGTCGTGGCGTGGGTGCGACTCGCGGGGCGCGCCGCAGATGCTGGACCACGGACGTTCGCGGCGCTCTACTTCGGGCTCGTGCCGCTCGGCGGGCTGGGCGCCACCGTGATCGCGCTCATTACGCATCAGTACTACTTCTGGCCCGTACTCGTGCTTCCGTTCGTACTTGTCCTGTTCGCGGTCCCGCCAGGATCCGTCGGGCGGGTCGTCTTCGGTGGGGCGGCCGCTCTCGTGGTGGTCGGCGTGACGACGGATGGCGTCGCGAACCTCGCGCATCTCGACGGCTACTTCGGGTATCGCAGCGCCGAGACGCGGTGCATCGATGAGGCAGTGCCCGGTCAGATCGGCTTCGCCACCTTCTCCGATGCTCGCCGCGTCGGCCTGCCGTCAGCTACCGGCATCCGGCTCATCCCGCTCACCGCCGACCTCGAGCCCAACCTCTGGCTCACCAACCGCGACTACGCCCGGCACGAAGCCGGCACCTTCTTCTATCTCAACGGGCGCGGTGACGAGCGCATCCTCGACCGGGATGCCCTGTTGGAGCGGTTTGGCCACCCCGCTCGGGTATTCGAATGCTCCGACGATCAGCGCCTGTGGGTATACGACGAGCCCCTCAAGACGTCGGCCGTCGGGTAGGGCACCTGTCGGGGAGGCGGTGTGGCGGCGGGTCGGCTGTCGGTGGGAGGGTGGATGGATGACCGCCTCCGACGTCTTGCTCGCCGACGACGACCGGAATCGCGCCGCGCGGCGAGCCGGCATCCGGGCCGCCGGAGTCATCGTCGCCAGCTACATCCCGTTCGGTATCGCCGCTGGAGCGGCCATGGGGGCGACCAGCGTCGACCCGATCATCTCGATGCTGACGTCGCCGATCATCTTTGCCGGGGCTGCCCAGATCGCCGCGGTGCAACTGCTGCATGTCGGCGCGGCGCTCGGGATCGTCGTGCTGACCGTCGCGGTCATCAACGCGCGGCACCTGCTGTATAGCGCCGCGCTCGCGCCGCACCTCGCCGACTGGTCGACCCCGCAGCGGCTGGGGGCGGCCTTCCTGCTCGCCGACCCGGTCTACGCCCTCGCGGCGGGTCGCTACGACGCCCCGGATGGTGGAGGCGGCACCCGCGAGAAGCGCACCTTCTTCTTCGCCGCCGGTCTCACTTGTCTCGTCGGATGGACCGCACTGCTCGCGATCGGCATCGTTGCGGGAGGTTTCATTCCGGGATGGGTGCCGTTCGAGCTGGCCATCCCGCTGACCTTCCTGCTGTTGACTCTGCCGCTCATCAAGAACAGTGCCGGCCTCGTCGCGGCGGCGGTCGCCGGCATCGTGGCGCTCCTGGCCCATTCTCTGCCGCTCGGTGTGGGTCTGATGGTCGGAGCGGTCGTCGGGGTCGTCGCCGGGGCGATCGTGCTGAATCTCACCGATCGTCGCAAAGCGGAGGTCGTCGATGCTTGAGATGGTCGCGATCGTGCTCGGCGGCGTCGTCACCTTCGTGACGCGCGCGATCTTTCTGGTGAGCCGCAAGCTGCGCCCACCGAAGCGGGTGGAACGCTATCTGCCGCTCGTCGGCCCGGCCGTGCTCGGCGCGATCGCCATCCCCGGCATCCTCGCGCCGCGCGGCGAGATCTCGCTCATCGACACCATTCCCGCTGTCATCGCCGCGGTCGCCACCTGGCTCAGCTGGAAGCTCACGAAGCAGATCGCCGTCGGGCTGATCGTCGGGCTCGCGCTGTGGTGGGCGATTCTCGCCGTCATGGTCGCCGCGGGTGTGGAGCGCTGAACGTCACTCCGGTCGACGCCTCGGAGCTGAAGAACACGACCCTGACGAACGCTTCCCTCCTCGATGAGGGCTGTCACCGATGCGAGCGTGTGGGTTGACGCGATCCTCGACGGTCCGAGACGCCCGCTCATCACGAGCGACGCCCGCCTTTCACGAGCGCCCATCGACGTTACTGTCACGCTGGTGCGCTGACCGGGGACGCGCAGAGTTAAAGCGCGCGCCCGATCGAGCCGACTATCGTCTCCATCGGAGTTCCCGAGGCGTCGCGCTTCGCGCCCGCGTCGGGCAGCGCGCGGAATGACCCGTCGGGTCCGACCGCGAGGGCGGGTGCTGGGCCGGCCCAGGCGAGAGCGAGTGAGTTCTCGCCCTTGAGGAAGGTGTGAGCGCGAACGCCGCCGGTGGCGCGCCCTTTGCCGGGGAACTCGCTGAACGCCGAGACCTTCGCCCGACCCGGGTCGGCGCCCGCGAGCGTCTCAGTCGGCGTCGAAATCGTAGCGACGACGACGTCCGTCGACGGGTCGACGGCGCCGAAGAACAGAACCCTCGCGCCCGCCGACAGGTTGATGCCCGCCATTCCGCCGGCCGCCGCGCCCTGCGGTCGCACCGCTGAGGCGGCGAAGTGCAGCAGTTGGGCGTCGGTGGTGACGAACACCAGCTCCTCCGAGTCACCGCCCTGAGCGACACCGACGACCTCGTCGCCGGGCTTGAGGGCGATCACCTCGAAGTCGGGCTTCGACGGCCAGCCACCGGGAGACACCCGCTTCACGACGCCCGAGGCTGTGCCGAGCGCAATCGGCTCATCGGAGGTCAGCGACACGAGCCCGAGCACGCGCTCCTTCGTGTCGGCGAGCCCGAGGTAGTCGGCGATGTGCGCACCGGCCGCCAGCTGTACCGAGTTGGCGGGCACCGAGGGCAGGTCGACGGGGGAGAAGCGCACGAGACGGCCGCGCGATGTGATCGCGCCGAGTTCACCGCGCACGGTGGAGGCGACGGTGCAGAGGATGGCGTCGTGCCGGTTGCGGCGGCCGCCGCGGACGGGCGCTTCGGGTAGCTGCGACTCGCCGCCTTCGATCCGCACGGTGCGACCGGTCGTGGAAAGCACGACGAGGGTGGGTCCGTCGGCGATCTCGAGGGCCGGCCCGCCGGATGCGGCAGCGCGACGCTGCGCGGGCGTGGAGGCGATGGATGCTTTCGCCTCGGTGAGCAGCGTGCGACGCGGGGTTCCGAACCGCTCGGCCACGTCATCCAGCTCGATGCCCACTTGCGTCCGCACGCGCGCCGGGTCGCCGAGCAGCGCTTCGAGCTCGGCAATCTCCTCCCGAAGCTTGTCGCGCTCGCGCTCGAGCTCGATGCGCGAGAACTTGGTGAGGCGGCGCAGCTGCAGCTCGAGGATGTAGTCGGCTTGCAGCACCGACAGATCGAAGACTTCGATGAGCCGGTCGCGGGCGGCTGCGGTGTCATCCGAGGAGCGCACCACCTGGATGACCTCGTCGATGTCGAGGATCGCGATGAGCAACCCCAGGACGAGGTGGAGCCGCTCCTGGCGACGGGCGAGTCGGTAGCGCGAGCGCCGCGTGACGACCGAGATGCGGTGGTCGAGGTAGACCTGCAGCAGGTCGCGCAGCCCGAGCGTGAGCGGCTGGCCGCCGACAAGGCACACGTTGTTGATGCCGAAGCCGTCTTCGAGGGGGGTGAGCCGGTAGAGCTGCTCGAGCACGCCTTCGGGCGAGAAGCCGGTCTTGATCCCGATGACGAGCCGCAAGCCGTTCTTGCGATCGGTGAGGTCGGTGACGTCGGAGATGCCGGTGATCTTCTTGGCGTGCACCCCGTCTTTGATCTTCTCGATGACCTTCTCGGGGCCGACGAGGTAGGGCAATTCGGTGACGACGAGTGCCGTCTTGCGCGGCCCGACCTGCTCGACCGCGACCCTGGCGCGGGTCTTGAAACTGCCTCGGCCGGTGGCGTAGGCATCCCGGATGCCGTCGAGGCCCATGATCATGCCGCCCGTCGGCAGGTCGGGGCCGGGCACGTAGGCCATCAGCTCGTCGAGTGTCGCCTCGGGGTTCTCGAGCAAGTGCTTCGCAGCGGCGGCGACCTCGATGAGGTTGTGCGGCGCCATGTTGGTCGCCATGCCGACCGCGATGCCCGACGCACCGTTGACGAGGAGGTTCGGGTACGCCGCGGGCAGCACGGCGGGCTGGGTGAGCTGGTTGTCATAGTTCGGCACGAAGTCGACGACATCCTCGTCGAGTCCCTCGCACATCGCGACGGCCGCAGAGCGCATCCTGGCCTCGGTGTACCGCGCCGCCGCGGGACCGTCGTCGAGAGATCCGAAGTTGCCGTGCCCGTCGACGAGCGGCACGCGCATCGTGAAGTCCTGGGCGAGGCGCACGAGGGCGTCGTAGATCGCGGTGTCGCCGTGCGGGTGCAGCCGGCCCATCACATCGCCGACGACGCGCGCGCTCTTCACATGCCCGCGATCGGGGCGCAGGCCCATCTCCGACATCTGGTAGAGGATGCGGCGCTGCACGGGCTTCAGGCCGTCGCGCGCGTCGGGGAGTGCGCGCGAATAGATGACCGAGTACGCGTACTCGAGAAAGGATCCCTCCATCTCGGTCGCGACGTCGACGTCGACGACGTTGCCGTCGAGGGAACCGCCGTCGGAGGTCGTCGAGTCGGCCGTGGCGGGAGGAGAAGGTGGGGGAGTCATAAGATCGGGCCCATGTTACCGGCGGCCAAATCACACCGGTTCAGCCTCACCGACGTGCTGTCGAATTGCCTCCTCGCGGTTCGCGGTGAGCGGGGAAACCTCAATCTTCCTGCGGTGAAGCACGCCGTCGTCCTGCTCGTCGACGGTCTGGGCTCGGTCGCTCTCAACGCGCACCGCGGGTATGCCCGGCGACTCGTCGCGGCGACGCGGGCGGAGGTCATCCAGTCGGTGTTCCCGTCGACGACCGCGTCGGCCCTCGCGTCGCTCACGACGGGAGTCCTGCCCGGTTCGCACGGCATCATCGGGTACCTCGGGTTCGACCCGGGCGCGGATCGCGTCATCAACCAGCTGACCGGATGGGGGGCCGACCTCGATCCGCGAAGCTGGCAGCGCGTGCCGACGCTCTTCGAGAAGGCGACGGCCGACGGGATTCCGGCTTTCGCGGTCGGTCCCGAACGGTACCGCGATTCGGGGTTCACGGCGGCCGTGCTGCGCGGGGCGGAATACCGGCCGGGAAAGACGATCACCGCCCGGCTCGCCGAGGTGCGACGCATTCACGACACCCACGACCGTTCACTGACCTACGTGTACGCACCCGAACTGGATGTCGCCGCCCACGCGACGGGGATCGCCTCCGACGCCTGGTCGTCGGCCCTCGAAGAGCTGGACGCCGCCGCGGGCGCCTTCGCGGCCGGGCTCGACAGCACGACAGGGCTGCTCGTGACGGGGGACCACGGCGGTCTCGACATCCCGCGCGACGACCACGTCATCGTCGACGCCGCGCTGCTCGTGGGCGTGCGCCACGTGTCGGGAGAGCCGCGTTGCCTGGCGCTGCACCTCGAACCGGACGCGGACCCCGCGGAGGTCGTCGCGCGCTGGCGTACTGCCGAGGGAGGTCGGGCGTGGATCGCGACTCGCGACGAAGTCGTGTCGGCCGGCTTCTTCGGCGACGTCGACCTCGAGGTGATGCCGCGCCTGGGAGACATCGTCGTCGCGGCCCGCAAGCGCATCGCGTACTACGTCGATGATCGCGACCGCGGGCGCACGATGATCGGTCAACACGGCTCTCTCACCCCGGAGGAAGCGGATGTCCCGCTCCTGAGATTCGGCGCCTTCGGCACCTGAGAACCGCAGAGTGTCCGAACCGCAGAGTGTCCGAACCGGAGAGTGTCGCCATCCGGGGACCAAATGCTATCCGCTGGGCGCGCCGTCGGCGCGGGAGACGAGTCGTCATCCACGAGCGACATCCCCAACGACGGGCGGAGGCATCTCAGGGGTGCTCGCGCTTCGCCGAAGCGAACGCGCCCGGCGGCCCCCGAGCCCGAACTACAGGTCGTCGTCGGTGCGCGCGCCGAAGACGATCTCGTCCCATGACGGCATCGACGCGCGGCCCTTGCTTCCGCGCCGGCCCGACGAGACGGTGTCACGAGCGGTCGGCTTGGTGCGCATCGAGTCGATCGGACCGTTGTCGGAGCCGTCGAGCGGCACGTCAATGAGTCGCACGGTGCCCGTCGACGGGTGGGTCGCGAGAGACTCCTCCGGGCCGGGATCCATGGGGTCGCGTTCGCCGCGGCGCTTACGCAGCGCCTCGAGGAGGTCGGCGGTCTGGTTCTTCGCCACGGGCGCGCCGTCGCCGACACGTCCGTAAGGGATGGGCTCGAGCAGCGGGCCGGTGTGCGCGTCGGCGTCGTTGTCGGTGTCGGGTGCGACGGTGAACGCGCCGCTGTCGAACCGCGCCGCGTCGGCCTGCTCATCGAGCGGCACGGCCCGGAGTCTCGGCAAGAGGTTCGACGGCTGGTCACCTTGTTGCGACAGGGAGATCGCTTCCTGGTTCAGCGGCGCGAGAGTCGACTTCTTGGGATCGAACGACCAACGTGCGTCGTGGTCGATGGTCTCGGCGATGAAGGTGAGCTTCACGACCCATCCGCCGCCATCCTCTTTCCACGAGGCCCAACGTTCCCCGATCGCGTGCGCGTCGGCGAGTCGTCGTCGGATGACCGACCCGAACGTGACGCCTCCGCCGAACGGATCGGTCTCGTTGGCGAGCTGAACGGGCACCGCGAGCGCGGACTCGATCACGAACTCGCGTTCGGCGAGTACCGGACCCTCGAAGCGTTGCACGTAGTCGAGGGGCACTCCGGTGATCGCCGCGACGTCTTCCGCCGACATCCCGGCGCGGATGTGCGCCTGGATCTCCCGCGGCGAGAGTTTGCGTGCGTTTCCTGGTTCGGGCGACGACTGACGCAGCCTCGACTGCAGCACATCGTCGATCGCCACCCGGTAGCGCGTACCCTCGTCGGAGGCGACGAGCAGCGAGCCGCTCTCCACACCGATGACTTTCAGTTCTTCCATCGGGCCCTCCTCGGCCTCAGGATGCCACGACGAAGCCGGAACTCCGGGGAATATCGCGGGCGCGCCGCAAGTTGACTTCGACGCGATCACGGCCCGATTCGGGATGGTTTGCGATTCCGGTGTCGATCATGCAGACTGACGCCGCCGAATCGAGCACCACGGCCGCAACACACGAGATGGATGGGCATGGCAACCGACTACGACGCACCGCGCAAGACCGACGAGGACACCGAGTCGATCCAGGCCCTGCAGGAGCGCGTTCCCGACAAGCTGTCGGGCGTCGTCGACGTCGATGACGCCGATAATCCGGGCTTCGAACTCGGTGGCGCCGACCTGTCGGACCTCGACCTGGATGTCGTCGTTCTGCCGCCTCAGGCGGACGAGTTCACGTGCGTCAACTGCTTCCTCGTGAAGCACCAGTCGCAGCATCACCACGACACGAAGCTCGGACCGATCTGCGCGGAGTGCTCCGCCTGACCTGCTGAAGGTCGGGGCCGATTCAGCAGGAGCGTCAGACAGGCTGAGACGGCTCAGCAGCGTAAGGCGTCAATGCCGCGGCGAGTTCGTCCGGCCGACGGGTCGACACCAGCCAGTACGGCGTCGGGTCGGAGTCGTCGACGATCTCGATGCGGACGACGCCCGTGATCCACCCGCGCAGCACGAGCCACGCGCGGGCGTCGAGCCGGGTTCCACGCTCGGCCACCGCATCCGCTCCGCGGTGTGCCGTCACCTCGCCCACGTAGGAGCGCTCGATCCGCGCGCGCCCGACGCGCAGCATCCCCTCGGTGACCTCGATCGACGGGGTGGTGACGAGCAGCGCGACGACGATCGCGCCGTAGAGCACGATCGCACTCGCGACTCCCGCAGCCGGCGAGATCGGGAGGAAAACGAGAAGGCTCGCAGGGATGACGAGCGCCGTCGCCAGGAACACCCACCAGGCAGGCCAGAGCCTTTCCCGGAAATCGGGTCTTCCTCGGAAGGAATCGGGCCGTTCGCGATACCGCATGCCTCTATTCGAGCATGGGCTAGCCTCGTCAGGTGACCGAGTCGATCGAGGTGCTGTACTCCGGCAGCCTCCCGGTCTACGCCCACCCCGGCGACGCTGGTGCGGATCTGGTCTCGGCCGATGACGTCGTGCTCGGTCCGGGCGAACGCGCGACGGTGGGCACCGGGCTTCGGATCGCCCTGCCGAACGGCTACGTGGGATTCGTCGTGCCCCGCAGCGGACTGGCCATGAAGCACGGCATCACGATCGTCAACGCGCCCGGCACGGTCGACGCCGGCTACCGCGGAGAGCTGCGGGTGACGCTGCTCAATACCGACGCCGCGGAGCCCTATGCGATCACCGCGGGCGATCGCATCGCCCAACTGATCGTGATGCCGGTACCGCGCGTACGTTTCGTCGAGGTCGAGCGGCTTCCGGGCAGCGATCGCGGAGAAGGCGGCTTCGGATCGACCGGATACGGCACGTCGGACATCACTACAGGAGCAACAACGTCGTGAGCGACATCGAACATCCCAAGTCCGCGCCGGCCGATCGCGCGGTCGCCGGCCCCTTCGACGAGGTCGAAGCCAATCCGGTGAGACCGTACGTCGACCTCGGCGGCATCAAGCTCGTGCCTCGCCCGGATCTCGCGGTGCGTCTCGAGGTGGAGGAGGGCAACAAGCGCGTCGTCGCCGTCGCTCTCGACTACGCCGGGTCGACGCTGCAGTTGCAGCCGTTCGCGGCACCGCGGTCGAGCGGGCTGTGGGACGAGATCCGTGAGCAGATCGTGCAGCAGATCGAGAAGCAGGGCGGGAGCACCGTCGCGAGCACGAGCGCCCTCGGCCCCGAATTGCGGGCGGAGATCCCCGCACCGGGAGGATCGGGCACGCGCATCGCGCGGTTCGTCGGCGTCGACGGTCCACGGTGGTTCCTCCGCGGCGTGATCAGCGGAGAAGCCGCGGTCGATGCCGACGCCGCGGCGAAGGTCGAGGAGCTGTTTCGCAGTGTCGTGGTCGTGCGGGGCACGACCCCCATGCCGCCCCGCGACCTCATCCCGCTCCACGTGCCGGCGTCGGTCGCGGGCGCGACCCCGACCGGTCAGACCCCGGGTCCGACTCCCACCGGTCCGACTCCCACCGGTCCGGCGTCCGCGGTCTGACGATGGCCGAGCAGCCCCCGACCGGCGACGACGTGCCGACGTTCCGCGACGCCGTGTCCGCTGCGGCCCGCCGCTCCGGTCTGGGCAAGGTGACACCCGGGGAGACGCCGACCGCGGGCGCGCTGCTCGCCGCGATCGGAGGTGCGCGCGGTCTCGTCGAGTCGATCCTGCCCGGGCTCGGCTTCCTCGTGACCTACACGATCACTCAGAACCTCGTGCCGTCGGTGCTCGCGCCCCTCGGCGTCGCGGTGCTCTTCATCGTCGTTCGGGTGATCACGCGTCAGCCGGTCGCGACGGCTTTCGCGGGCGCGCTCGGCATCGGCATCTCGGCGGCCCTCGCACTGCTGACGGGCAACGCCAACGACAACTTCGTGCCCGGCTTCTTCATCAACGGCGGAGTCGTGCTGGTGATGCTCGTGAGTCTCCTCGCGCGTCGACCGTTCGTCGGGGTCATCGTCGGGTTGTTGCTCGGTGACGATGACTGGCGGCGCAACCCGGCGAAGCTGCGCGTCGCGACGGTCGCGACCATTCTTTGGGCGGCCCTCTCGGCGGGCCGGCTCGCCGTGCAGGTGCCGCTCTATCTCGCCGAGTCCACCGAGGCTCTCGCCGCGACCAAACTTGTCATGGGGGTTCCCCTCTACGCGGCCCTGCTCTGGGTCACCTGGCTTCTTGTGCGCACCGCGTGGCGTGCCCGTGAGGCACCCGCCGATGGGCGCTAGAATTATCTCGATATCAAGATAAATCGCGATCGCCGGGCTTAGACTCAAACGCATCTGGTGGCCGTGTCAGAGGAGACGACAGTGTCGAAAGTCAACAGCTTCAACTCGAAGGACACGCTCACGGTCGGCAGCACCGACTACGAGATCTTCCGTATCGACGCCGTTCCCGGCCACGAGAAGCTGCCGTTCAGCCTCAAGGTGCTGCTCGAGAACCTCCTGCGCACCGAAGACGGCGCCAACGTCACGAAGGCGCAGATCGAGGCGCTCGGGGCATGGGTGCCCGAAGCGGAACCCGACACCGAGATCCAGTTCACGCCCGCGCGCGTCGTCATGCAGGATTTCACGGGCGTTCCCTGCATCGTCGACCTCGCGACGATGCGTGAGGCGGTGACGGCGCTCGGCGGTGACCCCGACAAGATCAACCCGCTGTCGCCCGCCGAGATGGTCATCGACCACTCGGTCATCGCCGACCTGTTCGGCACCGAAGACGCTCTCGAGCGGAACGTCGAGATCGAATACCAGCGCAACGGCGAGCGGTACCAGTTCCTCCGCTGGGGCCAGACCGCCTTCCAGGACTTCAAGGTCGTTCCCCCGGGAACCGGCATCGTGCATCAGGTTAACATCGAGCACCTCGCGAAGGTCGTCTACGACCGGGTGGTCGACGGGGTGCTGCGCGCCTACCCCGACACGTGCGTCGGCACCGACAGTCACACGACGATGGTCAACGGACTCGGCGTGCTCGGCTGGGGTGTCGGCGGCATCGAAGCCGAGGCCGCGATGCTCGGCCAGCCGGTCTCGATGCTCATTCCGCGCGTCGTCGGCTTCAAGCTCACGGGCGAGATCCCCGCGGGCGTCACGGCGACGGATGTCGTGCTCACGATCACCGACATCCTGCGCAAGCACGGAGTCGTCGGCAAGTTCGTCGAGTTCTACGGCGCGGGCGTCGCGTCGGTGCCGCTCGCGAACCGCGCCACGATCGGCAACATGAGCCCCGAGTTCGGTTCCACCGCCGCGATCTTCCCGATCGACGACGTCACGCTCGAGTACTTGCGACTCACGGGTCGCGACGAGAAGACCGTCGCGCTCGTCGAGGCCTACGCGAAACTCCAGAAGATGTGGCACGACCCGTCGCATGAGCCGTCGTTCAGCGAGTACATGGAGCTCGATCTCTCGACCGTCGTCCCGTCGATCGCCGGCCCGAAGCGTCCCCAGGACCGCATCCTGCTCGCCGATTCGAAGGCGCAGTTCGAGAAGGACATCCTGAGCTACATGATGCCGACGGTGAGCCACGACATCGTCGACCTCGAAGGGAAACACTCCTTCCCGGCTTCTGACCCGGGGGGTCGTCCTGGAGACGAGGAAGAGCACACCCACGAAGTGCACATCTCGTCGGGGGCGCCGGCCGCCGCGTCGCGGCCCGTCAAGGTCACGACCCCCGAGGGCACGTCGTACTACCTCGACAACGGTGCCGTCACGCTCGCCGCGATCACGTCGTGCACCAACACATCCAACCCCTCGGTCATGATCGCCGCCGGTCTGCTTGCCCGCAACGCCGTCGACAAGGGACTCAAGAGCAAGCCCTGGGTCAAGACGACGCTCGGCCCGGGCTCGAAGGTCGTCACCGACTACTACGAGAAGTCGGGCCTCGACAAGGCGCTCGAGGCCGTCGGCTTCTACACCGTCGGCTACGGCTGCACCATCTGCATCGGCAACTCCGGCCCGCTCATCGACGAGGTCTCCGCGGCGGTCAACGGACACGACCTCGCCGTCACCGCCGTGCTGTCGGGCAACCGCAACTTCGAGGGCCGCATCAGCCCCGATGTGAAGATGAACTACCTCGCGAGCCCGCCGCTCGTCGTCGCCTATGCCCTCGCCGGATCGATGCACTTCGACTTCGAAACCGACGCGCTCGGCACGGATGCCGACGGCAACGACGTGTTCCTCAAGGACATCTGGCCGTCGCCCGAAGAGGTGCAGTCGACGATCGACTCGTCGATCTCGCGCGAGCAGTTCATCAAGCAGTACGCGACCGTGTTCGACGGCGACGAGCGCTGGACGAGCCTGCCGACGCCGACCGGTCCGATCTTCGACTGGGACCCGAACTCGACGTACGTGCGCAAAGCGCCGTACTTCGAGGGGATGTCGATGGAACTGACTCCGGTCGCCGACATCCAGGGCGCGCGAGTTCTCGCGACGCTCGGCGACTCGGTCACTACCGACCACATCAGCCCGGCCGGCAACATCAAGCCCGGCACGCCCGCGGCGCAGTACCTCACCGAGCACGGCGTCGACCGCGTCGACTTCAACTCGTACGGCTCGCGTCGCGGCAACCACGAGGTCATGATCCGCGGCACCTTCGCGAACATCCGGCTCAAGAACGCGATCGTCGAAGCGGTCAACGACGGTGCCGTGGTCGAGGGCAGCTACACGCGTGACTTTACGCAGGCCGGCGGCCCGCAGTCGTTTATCTACGACGCCTGCATCAACTACCAGCAGCAGGGCACCCCACTCGTCATCTTCGGCGGCAAGGAATACGGATCCGGGTCGTCGCGCGACTGGGCGGCGAAGGGAACCTCGCTGCTCGGTGTGAAAGCGGTTATCACCGAGAGCTTCGAGCGCATCCACCGCTCCAACCTGATCGGGATGGGCGTCGTGCCGCTGCAGTTCCCGGCGGGGGAGAGCTGGCAGTCGCTCGGGCTCGACGGCACCGAGATCGTCTCGATCGCCGGACTCGAGAAGCTCAACGAGGGCGTCACGCCCAAGACCGTGAAGGTGACGGCGGAACCGAGCGAATTCTCGCCCGCGGGCAAGCAGGCCATCGAGTTCGACGCGATCGTTCGCATCGACACCCCGGGCGAAGCCGACTACTACCGCAACGGCGGCATTCTGCAGTACGTGCTACGCAGCCTGGTGTGACCTGGCGCGCGTAGGCTCGCGGTATGACCGTGCTTGAGGGCATTCGCGGCCCGCGCGATCTCGACGTGCTCAGCAAGGAGCAGCTCGCCGAACTCGGCGACGAGATCCGTCGGTTCCTCGTCACCGAGGTGTCGAAGACCGGCGGCCACCTCGGGCCCAACCTCGGCGTCGTCGAGCTGACGATGGCGATCCACCGCGTCTTCGAATCCCCCCGCGACGCGATCGTCTTCGACACCGGGCACCAGAGCTATGTGCACAAGCTGCTCACCGGCCGGCATGACTTCAGCCGGTTGCGCATGAAGGGGGGGCTGGCGGGCTACCCGCAGCGGTCCGAGAGCGAGCACGACATCGTCGAGAGCTCGCACGCCTCCTCATCGCTGTCGTGGGCCGACGGCATCTCGCGCGCGTTCGCGATGACGGGGCAGGCCGACCGCTACGTCGTCGCCGTCGTCGGAGACGGCGCCCTCACCGGAGGGATGACCTGGGAGGCCCTCAACAACATCAGCGACGACAACTCCCGCCGGCTCGTCATCGTCGTCAACGACAACGGTCGCTCCTACGCGCCGACGATCGGCGGCATGGCGCGGTTCCTCAACGACGTGCGCACGCGTCGCTCGTACCGCAGCCTCTACCGCACGAGCCGGCGGGTGTTCGATCGCTTCGGCGGCGTCGGTCGCGCGTTCTATCGCGGAACCCGAGGCGCCGTGCATGGGTTCCTCTCGCGCTTTACCAACAACGAGGCGCTCTACTCGAACCTCGACATCAAGTACCTCGGACCCGTGCACGGGCACGACCTCGCGGCCCTCGAAGAGACGCTCCGGCAGGCGAAGGAGTATCAGGCGCCGGTGATCGTGCACGTCATCACCGAGAAGGGCCACGGGTACGGCCCGGCGATCGCCGATGTCGCCGACCAATTCCACGCCGTCGGACAGATCGACCCCGAGACCGGCGAGCCCGTCGAGGCCCCCTCACGGCCGTCGTGGACGAGCGTCTTCGCCGACGAGATCGTCGAACTCGCCGACGAGAATCCGCGACTCGTCGGCATCACGGCGGCGATGCTGCGCCCGACCGGTCTCCATCGTTTCGCCGAGAAGTACCCCGACCGGGTGTTCGACGTCGGCATCGCGGAGCAGCACGCCGTCACGAGCGCCGCGGGACTCGCCTACGGCGGCCTGCATCCCGTCGTCGCGCTCTACGCGACGTTCGTGAATCGCGCGTTCGATCAGGTGCTCATGGATGTCGCGCTCCACCGTGCGGGCGTGACCTTCGTGCTCGATCGGGCCGGGGTGACGGGTCCGGACGGCCCGAGCCATCACGGCATGTGGGACCTCGCGATCCTGCAAGCGGTGCCGCACATCCGCATCGCTGCTCCGCGCGACTCGACCCGGCTGCGGGAACTGTTGCGCGAGGCGGTGCAGATCGACGACGGCCCGACCGTGCTGCGGTACTCGAAGGGCAGCGTGGGAAGCGAACTCGAGGCCGCGCGGCGAACCGACGACGGCGTCGACGTGTTGCGCGAAGCCGCCCACCGCGATGTGCTCATCGTCACCGTCGGCCCCATGGCGAAGCTCGGCCTCCAGGTTGCCGAACGGCTCGCCGCCCAGGGGATCGGCGCGACGGTCGTCGACCCGCGCTGGGTCATCCCCGTCGCGTCGTCCATCATCGATCTCGCACGCGACTACCGGCTCGTCGTCACGATCGAAGACGGCATCCGGGTCGGCGGGATCGGCACGCGCATCCGTCAGGAGCTGCGCGCGGCGGGCGTCGACACCGCCGTGGATGAGCTGGGTCTTCCGGACGAGTTTCTCGAGCACGGGGAGCGGGCGGAGATTCTCGCCGACGTCGGCCTGTCCGATCAGCGGATCGCTCGCGACATCGTGTCGCAAGTAGTCGGCACGCGCATTCCCGTCGCGCGGCCGTTGCCGCGCGAAGCGATCATGGATGAAAAGTCGCGCATTCGGGAATAGTCGTCACTCGATGAGGCTTGTTCACTCAAGGCTCAACTCGCACGGGGGTACCGTGTCAGTCGTGCCCGATAGCGTAAAAGTCCGGCAATCGCCGAGCACCCCCCTATGGAGGAATCGTGAGTCATCCGGCCACGCCCGATAACGTAACCACCTCGACCGAGGTCAGTGATCGCCTCGATCCGAAGGCTCGGATGGCGCTCATCCTGCTGCTCGCAGCGGTGTTCGTCGTGTTCCTCAACGAGACGACCATGTCGGTCGCCATCCCCACGATCATCGCCGACCTCGGCATCACCGCGGCAGAGGGCCAGTGGCTCACCACCGGATATGCCCTGACGATGGCCGTCGTCATCCCGATTACGGGCTGGTTGCTTCAGCGACTCAACACCCGACCGGTGTTCGTGACCGCGATGAGCCTTTTCACCGCCGGCACGCTCATCGCGGCGACCGCACCGGTCTTCGAGGTACTCGTCGTCGGCCGCGTCGTGCAAGCGACGGGAACCGCGATCATGATGCCGCTCATGATGACGACGATCATGACGATCGTGCCGATGCACATCCGCGGTCGCATCATGGGTCGCATCTCGATGGTCATGTCGCTCGCGCCCGCGATCGGCCCCACCGTCGCCGGATTCCTGCTTCAGGCATTCGACGGGTACTGGCGGGGGCTGTTCTGGGTGATGCTGCCGCTCGCCATCACCATGCTCATCCTGGGCGTCGTGCTGGTTCCCAACGTCACGGAGACCCGGCGGGTGCCGCTCGACGCGTTCTCGGTCGTGCTCTCGGCCCTCGGGTTCAGCACCCTCGTCTACGGCCTCAGCAGCATCGGCCTCGCCGCGGAGTCTGCGGCGATCCTCCCGCCGTGGGTGCCGATCGCGGTCGGGCTCGGATTCCTCCTCGCGTTCGTGTTCCGCCAGTTCGCGCTCCAGCGGCGTGACGCAGCGTTCCTCGATCTGCGTACCTTCCGGGCGCGCACCTTCTCGCTGTCGATCGTGATGTTCTCGCTCGCGATGCTCATGCTGTTCGGCTTCGTGATCACCATGCCGATCTACCTGCAGTATGGGCTCGGCCAGCCGACCGAGGTGATCGGGTTGATCATGCTGCCCGGCGGACTGCTCATGGGTCTCCTCGGGCCATCGGTGGGCCGGCTGTACGACCGGTTCGGTCCTCGTCCGCTCGTGATTCCCGGAGCGCTCGCGGTGTCGGTTGCCGTATGGGCCTTCGCCCTACTGCTGAATGTCGAGAGCTCGGTGTGGCTGGTCGGGGCGATCCAGACGCTGCTGTTCCTCGGGTTCGCGTTCGTCTTCCCGCCGCTGTTCACCGCGAGCCTCGGGTCGCTGCCGATGCACCTGTACTCGCACGGCAGCGCACTCATCGCGACGATTCAACAGGTCGCCGGAGCCGCGGGCGCGGCGGTCTTCGTCGCGCTGTTCACCGTTGCTCTAGCGGCCTCGGGCACGACCGACGTCACCGTCGCCGCGCCGCCGGACATCGTCGACGGAGCGCGAGCGGCGTTCCTCGCGGGCGCCTTCGTGTCACTCGGAATCGTCGCGGCCGCACTCTTCGTGCGCAAGCCCGTCGCGCCCGAGATCTCGGACGCCTCGCTCATCGAAGAGGCCGAAGCCGCCGCGCACTGACCCGCGGGGCGGAGGTCAGCGATGGCCTCCGCCCATGGGCGTCAGTCGACGCCGACGATGCGCGGCGTGTGGAAGGTGCTCCCGAAGACGCGTTCACTCGCCCCGACCCGATCGAGGTACGGCGTCGCGCCACCCATCTGGAACGGCCAGCCCGCTCCGAGGATGAGGCAGAGGTCGATGTCTTCGGCGGCCGCGACGACCCGTTCGTCGAGCATCCGGCGGATCTCGTCGGCGAGACCGTCTTCGACCCGGATGCGCAGCTCCTCGGCGGTGTACGGCTTCCCGTCGGAGATCCGGTGCTTCTCAACGATCTTCAGCACCTTCGGGTCGATGCCCTTCTTCCTGCCTTTCGCGTCTTTCTCGAACAGGTGGCCGAACTCGGCGAGTTCGTGGAGAGCCGGGCTCTCGAAGAAGCGCTCGGGAAAGGCCGTGTGGTGCGTGTCGAGCACGTGCGCGCCGACCTTGAGGCCGACGAGCTCGAGCAGATCGAACGGATCCATCGGCAGACCGAACGGTCGAACCGCTTCGACGACAGTCTCGAACGGCGTTCCGAGCTCGACGGCATGCATCGCCTCGCCGAGCAACTTGGCGAGGATTCGATTGACCACGAAGCCGGGAGTGTCCGCCGTGATGACGGCGTTCTTGCGCAGCTTCTCGGCGACGACCATCGCGGTGCTGAGCGTCGCATCGTCGGTGTTCGGCGCCTTGACGACTTCGATGAGCGGCATCACGGCGACGGGATTGAAGAAGTGGAAGCCGACGACCCGTTCGGGATGCGTGAGCTTGGCTCCGATCTGCTCGACCGAGAGCGACGAGGTGTTCGTTGCGAGGATCGTCTCGGGTGAGACGTACCGCTCGACGTCGGCGAAGACCTGTTGCTTGACGCTGAGCTCTTCGAAGACGGCCTCGATGACCCAGTCGCAGTCGGCGAAGTCACTCTTGTCGGTCGTGCCGGTCACCAGTGCCTTCAGACGATTGGCTTCGTCGGATCCGATGCGGTTCTTGCTCAGCAGCTCGTCGATCTCGCCGCGAATGGTCGCGACCCCCCTGTCGACGCGTTCCTGGTCGAGATCGGTGATGACGACGGGCACCTGCAACCGGCGCACGAAGAGCAGCGCGAACTGCGTCGCCATGAGGCCGGCACCGATCACGCCGACCTTCGTGACGGGTCGCGCGAGCGCCTTGTCGGGCGCACCCGCCGGACGCTTCGCCCGCTTCTGCACGAGATTGAAGGCATAGATGGATGCGCGGAACTGGTCGCCGGAGATCAGTTCGGCGAGGGCCTCGTCTTCCGCAGCGAATCCGGTCTTCTTGTCGGTGTTCTTCGCGGCCTTGAGCAGCGCGAGAGCCCGGTAGGGGCTCTTCGCGACCCTGCCGATGCGGGAGGCGAGCATCTTCTCGGCGACGCCGATCGCGACATCCCACTTGACGGCGCGTTCCAGTTTGCCGGGCTCGTTCTTGCGCTTGACCTTGATCCGGCCGGAGAGCACCCCATCCGCCCACTTCAGCGAATCCTCGAGGAAGTTGGCGGGGCCGAACATCGCGTCGGCGATGCCGAGTTCGAGCACCTGCGGCGCCTTCAGCATCCGGTTGTTCTTGAGCGGGTTCGAGATGACGACCTCGAGCGCGTTCTCGATTCCGATCAGGTTGGGGAGCAACCACGCCCCGCCCCAGCCGGGAATGAGGCCGAGGAACACTTCGGGGAGCGCGAATGCCGGCACCGACGCATCGATCGTGCGGTAGTGCGCGTTCAGGCCGACCTCGACACCGCCACCGAGCGCGAGGCCGTTGTAAAAGACGAACGACGGCACGCCGAGTTCGGTGAGTTTGCCGAAAGTCTCGTGACCGAGCCGCGCCATGAGCAGGCCCGTCTCGCGATCCGGGATGTCGCCCACCTTCGACAGGTCGGCCCCCGCTGCGAAAATGAACGGCTTGCCGGTGATAGCGACGCCGTCGATCTGCTTCGCGGCGGCCCGCGACCGGAGCCCATCGAGCACGTCGGAGAGTTCGAGCAGCGTTCCCGGTCCGAGGGTCGACGGCCGGGTGTGGTCGCGATCGTTGTCGAGGGTGACGAGAGCGATCGTCATACCGCTCGGGGTCGAGACGTCGCGTACGTACGAGTGGGTGACGACTTCGTCGGGGTCGAGCGCGACGAGTTTCGAGAAGTCGGTCACCGGTGCTTCCCCGCGTTCTTCGTCGCCGCGCCGGTCTTCTTCGTCGACCGCCCGGTGAAGTGCGGGTTCTCCCAGACGACGGTTCCGCCCTGCCCCAGTCCGACGCACATCGCGGTGAGGCCGTACCGCACCTCGGGATGGTCGGTGAACTGCCGGGCGAGCTGGATCATCAGGCGCACGCCCGACGCGGCGAGGGGATGCCCGATCGCGACCGCACCGCCCCACGGGTTGACGCGCGGATCGTCGTCGTCGATGCCGAAGTGGTCGAGAAACGACAGCACCTGAACGGCGAACGCTTCGTTGAGTTCGAACAAGCCGATGTCGTCGATCGAGAGCCCCGCGCGGCGGAGTGCCTTCTCGGTCGAGGGGATCGGGCCGATCCCCATGACCTCGGGTTCGACGCCGGCGAATCCGAATGACACCATGCGCATCTTGGCGGTCAGGCCCAGATCCTTCGCAACGGCGGCGTCGGCGAGCAGCGCCACGGTCGCCCCGTCGGTCAGCGGTGAGGCGTTTCCTGCCGTCACCCGTCCGTGCGGACGAAAGGGGGTCTTGAGACCGGCCAGACCCTCCATCGTGGTCTCTGGTCGCATTCCCTCGTCGGCGGTCGCGAGGCCCCAGCCCGCCTCACTTTTGACCGCGACGGGGATGAGGTCCGGCTGAATCTTTCCCGCGGCATACGCGGAGGCTACTTTCTGCTGGCTGCGCATCCCGAAGCGGTCGGCCCGCTCCTTCGTGAGCGACGGAAAGCGATCGTGCAAGCGCTCCGCGGTGTATCCCATGTTGAGAGCTTCGGGGTCGACGAGCTTCTCGGCGAGGAACCGCGGGTTCGGGTCGACGCCAGCGCCCATCGGGTGCCGGCCCATGTGCTCGACCCCGCCCGCGATGCCGATGTCGTACTGGCCGAAACCGATCATGCTGCCGATGGTCGCGACGCTCGTCATCGCGCCCGCACACATCCGGTCGATCGCGAAACCGGGAACGCTGAGCGGCAGACCCGCGAGGATCGCCGCGGTTCGCCCGATCGTGAGGCCCTGGTCTCCGGTCTGCGTCGTCGCCGCGATCGCGACATCATCGACGCGCTCCAGCGGCAGATTCGGGTTGCGCTCGAGCAGACCGATCATCGCTTTCACGACGAGGTCGTCGGCCCGCGTGTTCCAGTACTGGCCCTTCTCGCCGGCCCGGCCGAAGGGGGTACGAACCCCATCCACGAATACGACGTCGGATTTCTCGGCCATGATCCCCTCCAGCAGTGGTTCGTTGCGAACACCGTTCTCTTGCGAACGGAAACCAGCCTACGCAGGCACCTCTTCGCCCCAGAATCCTTTGATTCTTCCTACGACGTGGGTTCTGGCGGAGATTCCGGCTCTTGGGGAACATCGACAAAGGCTTGGGCGATCACCTGTGCGGTTGCCTCAACCTGCCAGGGTCTGGCTCCGAGTGCGGCGAGGGCTTCGCCGATGCTGTCCACGCTGATCTCCGCCGGTGGCGTCCACGCGACGCGACGCAAGGTGTCGGGCGTCAGCAAGTTTTCGACCGGGATCTCGAGAGTCCCGGCGCACTCGATGACGGCGACGCGCGCCCGCTTCAGACGACCGTCGGCTTCCGGGTTCTTGTCGGCCCACACGCGAGGCGGCGGCATGCCGTCGCCGGGCGGGCGGCTCACCGGGAGATCGGTCGACGCGAGTCCGCGCTCGATCGCCCCCCACCACCGGTCGAGCTGGGAGCGGCTCGCGCGGCCGTTGAAGTCCTTCATCGCCGCGAGCTCGCGTTTCGACGCCGGAAGAATGCGCGCCGCCGTGAGCAGGGAGGCGTCGGGCACGAGCCGACCCGGCGCCGAGTCGATCTGACGCGCGTAGTCGTCACGGGCTTGCCAGAGCTCGCGTGCGACCGCGAGGTTGCGTTGCTGGCGGAGGGCGTGGATGCCCGAAAGCCGACGCCAGGGTTCCTGCCGGGACACCGGTTCGCGCCGCAAGACGGCGGCGAA
>CBFGZU010000019.1:0-27206 GCA_965653335.1 uncultured Pseudolysinimonas sp. | reverse complement strand
CCGAGCATTCTCAAGACTCTCGGCCTCGACTGACGCCCGGGATCGCTCAGAACGGAACCGGCAGTT
Source organism: uncultured Pseudolysinimonas sp. (assembly GCA_965653335.1). Taxonomy (GTDB): domain Bacteria; phylum Actinomycetota; class Actinomycetes; order Actinomycetales; family Microbacteriaceae; genus Pseudolysinimonas_A. Next base: position 27,140 of record CBFGZU010000019.1, on the reverse strand, counting down.
CGCTCGGGTGCTTGGCCCGCTGCTCGGCGAGATCGTTGAGCGCAGGCTCCGGTGCATCCGGAACGTCGGGAATCGGCTCCGCTGCCGCCGCCGTCTCGGCGGTGTCGGGAGCAGCCGCCGCCGGCGTCCGCGTGAACACCGACGTGCCGAACGTGAGGTCATGGCCGAGCGAGTCGGCATCCACCTCGATCGTCGTGCCGGTCTTCTCGTCGGTCGCCCAGTCGCGGATGCGCAGTCTCCCGGTCACGATCACGCGCTGGCCTTTGAGGATCGAACCGATCGCGTTCGCGGCGAGCGACCGGAACGCGGTGACCGTGTACCAGTTGGTGTCGGCATCCACCCACTTCTGTTCCGTGCGGTCGAACTTGCGCTGCGTCGACGCGAGACGAAACGACGTGATCTGCAGTTGCTCGCTCGTGACGATGTGCTTCGGCGGGGTGGCGACGATTCCGGTGAGGGTGATGGTGTCTGACATCCGAGTTCTCCTAGTCGTGAGGGTGGGCTCGGATGCCGGCGCCCGCTCGTGCCGTGGAAGGGGCGACCGGCATCCGATCGACCCACTCTCGCCGCCACGCGCGGACGCTTGACGCCCGGCTCGCGATCTGCGGAACGCGTCCGGGCGTCGGCGGTTGGGGAGGACAGCGTCGTCGTTGTACTGTCTGTGCCGCTCACCGGAGAGACCTGCGGCAACGCATCAGCGAGAGAGCCGCCGCGCAGGGCCCAGGTTGCGCGTTGCGGGGCCAGGACCCAGACCGGGGACTTGGCACGCTTCGGGACTGAACCGCTTGTTCGGCATGTCGTCGATGCGGTAGTTTGGGGATTCTGCAAGTTTGCACTTTCCCCAAAGGATCACAATGCGAACCAAAGAGGCGCTCCAGAAGATACTCGATGGAGCCACCGCCCACTCTCTGGAATCAGAGCGACTCGACTTCAAGCGCCCGACCGATTCGCGCAACGACACGGCTCTCGACATCGCCGACGCTGCCGTCTGTTTCGCCAATGCTCATGGCGGAACAATTGTGCTTGGGGTCGCGGACAAGACGCCAGGGCCGCCCGCCTTCGTCGGGACTGACCTGGAGCCGTGGCGGCTACGCCAGCGAATCTACGAGGTGACAGTGCCTGCCCTCGATGTGGTGGTACGAGAACTCCGCTTTGCAGACACGCGGCTCCTCGAAGTCGTGGTCCAAGAGGGACTGGACGTGCACCAATCGCGGGGCAAAGTCCCCACCCGCCGCTTCGAAGTGTCGTGTCTCCAGATGACGCCCTCCGAGGTAAGCCGCCTTCATGAGGAGCGGCGCGGATCCGACTGGAGTGCCGTAGATAGCGGTCGACCCATCTCCGAGGTGGATCCTGGAGCGGAGCTACTACTTCGGTCGCTGGTCCGAGCGCCTGCTTCAACCCAACGTGACGTCAGCGCCATCTCCACAAACGACCTCCTGTCGTCGCTATCGCTGGCCCTTGAAAACGGGAACCTCAACCGGGCGGGAGAGATCATGCTTTGTGCCCCGCGGGGCGGCGAGGAACTCCTTGTGTATCAATACCGTGAATCGGCAGGCGGGGAGGTCCGGGCGGGACGCAGGTGGACGACGCCCCTACTCCAAGCTTTCGTCGAAGCAAGGGCCATGATCGAAGCACGCATTGATTCGACGCCGGTGAACCTCCCGTCGGGACAGCAGATCCAGATCCAGGACTATCCGCAGGCCGCGATCCGCGAAGCGATTGCCAACGCACTCATGCATGGCGATCATCGCGAGCGACGCCCGGTCTACATAGAGCATTCTCCAGAGCTGTTGACAGTGCGTTCCCCTGGTCCGCTCGTTTCAGGTATCTCGCCGTCGAACATTCTGACCCATCCACCCAAGGCGAGATTCCCCGCGCTGGCCGAGGCGATGCGCGCCTGCGGGCTAGCGGAAAAGTGGGGACAGGGAGTGGACCGGATGTACCGCGAGATGATTCGCAGCGGACGGGCCGCGCCGACCGTTGAGGTCATCGAAGGCGGAGAGCCTGAGACGTCCGTGCGCTTCATGGGTGGGCCCCCTAATGCCCGGATCGCCAAGTTCATCTCCACTTTGCCCGAGGCGGAGCAAGAGGACACCGATGCGCTGCTTGTCGTGGCAACGCTGGCCAGCAGGCGAACCGTTAACGCCGAACAGTTGTCGTCGATCGTGCAGCGGGACATCGAGGCGGCGCAGGCTGTCCTAAGTCGACTCGCGCAGGGCGTTGCGGAATTGATAGAGCCAACGCCTCGCTCGCTCGGACGGCGTCACCCTGACTACCGGCTCAGGGCGGCGGCGATCGCTGCGCTCGGCCCCGCACTGTCGTATCAGTCGCGCCCTAAGGCAGACAGCGACCGCAAGGTGTACGCACACATCCGTGAGTACGGGTCCATAAACAACGCCGCCATCCAGAGAATGTTCGACGTCGACGTCTACGCAGCCCGCGACCTGCTCCGGGATCTTGTTGGCAGGGAAGTGTTGGTGAGGATCTCACAGCAGGCGCGTGGGCCGGGAGTCAAGTACGGCGCCGGCCCCAAGTTCCCGTCAAGGAAAAACGAGAGCCCCGCCACAGTCGCTCGTACCGATGTGCCGCTCTTGGGCCTCGAGGAATTGGACTTCGGCCCGATCGAGTGACGGGCGACCCGATCCGTTCGCAACGGCTCTCGACCCGGCTCAAGCCGAGTTGACCGCCGTCCTCGGCTTGCCCCATCACGTGACCGGATAGAACCTTCTGCTGGCGGTCTCAACGCGATAAAGCCACGTAGACGAGCCATCCGACGTAAGCAGTCATCATCGAACCGACGACCGTCACAGACCGCGTAACTATCTTGCCAACCTGGCGAACTCTCTCGACTTCGACATCGTGTTCATTCGTCGGCGGACCCTCTGATGAGTGCATTCGGGAACCTCATGTTGGTTTCCCAGATCCTCCCCAAGCCTACCTCCTCGCAGGGGACCTACGGGTGAAACCGCCTGGGGTCGGGGTCGTGAAGCCGGACGTTGCGTTCGGCATCGAACCTGGCCGCAGACGCGACGACGCCCGGCTCGCGATCTGCGGAACACGGCCGGGCGTCGGCGGGTGGGGAGGACGGCGCTTCGTCGCCCGTCGGGGTGTCGGGACGGGCCGCGCGAGCTGACGCTCAGTGCTCGCGGTACTCCGGCCAGTCGGAACCGGCAGGCAGCGTCGCACGCAGGGCACTCTTAGCAACGTCGAGCGTCGGATACTCGCGCTCCCCCGAACCGTCGAGCATCCTCAGCAGGAATCCGCCGTCGGTGCGGTGAATGGAGCCGAGGGCTCCGGCCGGACCGAAAGCCACCCAGCGTTGACCCGTCATCGTTGTGTTCTCTGACATATGCCGACCGTAGCTCCGGGCACCGCTCACCGGGAGGAATGCTCAGGAGGCACTCAGGAGGCCAGCACGTACTCCGCGTAGGACTTGCGGATCTTGTTGACCTTCGGCAGCGCCACCGCGAGGCAGTAGCCCTGGTTGGGGTTCTTCGCGAAGAAGTCCTGGTGGTACTCCTCGGCGTCGTACCACGTGCCGAGCGGCTCGATCGTCGTAACGATCCCGCCGGCACCGACCGGAGCATCCCAGTATTCGGCGGCGCGGTCTCGCGCGGCCTCGAACTCCGCCTTCTCGGCCTCGTCGGCGTAGAACATCGCCGACCGATACTGCGTGCCGACGTCGTTGCCCTGCCGGTTCAGCTGGCGGGGGTCATGCAGGGTGAAGAAGACATCCAGAATCACGGATGCCGGGATCACCGTCTCGTCGAAGACGACCTTGACCGCTTCGGCGTGGCCGGTCGTGCCGGTGCAGACGGCCTCGTACGACGGGTGGGCGGTCGAACCGCCGGTGTAACCCGAGACGACATCCTGCACGCCCGTGAGGGTGCGGTAGACGGCGTCGAGGCACCAGAAGCATCCGCCGGCGACAACGAAAGTACGCATGGGAGGGACCCTACTTTCTGCGGCAGAGAAGCCGCACGTGATGTAACCGGCCGGATGCCGGGAAAGTTCCTAGGCTGAACAGATGCCCGCCACCATCCAGCCCTACTCCGCCGCCCCCGACCGCTACGAGCACATGCCCTACGCGAGGTGTGGCAACAGCGGCCTGAAGCTGCCCGAGATCTCGCTCGGCCTGTGGAACAACTTCGGCGACGACAAACCGCTCACCACCCAGCGGGCGATTCTGCGCCGCGCGTTCGACCTCGGGGTCACCCATTTCGACATCGCGAACAACTACGGCCCGCCCGCCGGCAGCGCCGAGACCAACTTCGGGCGCATCTTCGCCGACGACTTCCGCCCCCACCGCGACGAACTGCTCGTCTCGTCGAAGGCCGGCTACGACCAGTTCGCCGGCCCCTACGGCGAGTGGGGGTCGCGCAAGTACCTGCTCGGCTCGCTCGACGCGTCGCTGCGCCGAACGGGACTCGACTACTTCGACATCTTCTATTCGCACCGCCCCGACCCCGAGACGCCGATCGAGGAGACGATGGGGGCGCTCGCCCACGCCGTGCGCAGCGGCAAGGCGCTCTACGCGGGCATCTCGAACTACTCGCCCGAGCAGACCCGAGCGGCGGCCGCCGCTCTCGCCGCCGAGGGCGTGCCGCTGCTCATCCACCAGCCCCGCTACAACATGTTCGACCGGCACATCGAGAACGGGCTGTTCCCCGTGCTCGATGAGGTCGGTGCGGGCAGCATCGTGTTCTCGCCGCTCGCCCAAGGGATGCTGACCGACCGCTACCTGGACGGCATCCCGGCCGATTCGCGTGCTGCCGAAGGTCGCTGGATCAGCGCGTCCAACATCTCGGCCGGCTACCTCGAGCACGCCCGAGCACTCAACGACATCGCCCAGGGCCGCGGGCAGACCCTCGCCCAGCTCGCGCTCACCTGGGTGTTGCGGCATCCGCAGGTGACGAGCGCGCTCATCGGCGCGTCGAGCGTCGCCCAGCTCGAGTCGAGCCTCGGCGCCCTCACGGCGACGCCGCTCACGGCCGACGAGCTGGCGGAGATCGAGCCGCACGCCGTCGACGGCCTCACCCGCTGACCCGAAAGTCGGCCGCCACCGCTGCCCGGGGGCACCTCGTTCGCATCGCGGGACGCCGGGTGTCGGTGGTCGGTCGTAGCTTCGAGCCATGGGAATCCCGGCAGTCATGGCGCTCGAGGTGACGACGCCCGGGGTGCGCGTCACGCCGTTGGCGAGCGGCAAATGGCGGGTGACCGGCCGTTCGGGCGGTCTGCTGGGCCTGCTCGAACCCGCGGAGTCGGGCGAGTTCCGGGCGATGCGGTTCAGCGTGCGCGACCGCGGTTACCTCACCCTGGGCGATTTCCGCACCGCGACGGATGCCACCGACGCCCTGCGTTTCGGCTGACCGTGCATTTCAGCTGGCCCTGCGTTTCAGCCGACATCCGAGGCAACGCGGGTTAGTGTCCCCCCATGCAGTGGTGGAACGACATCATCGACTGGGTGGCCTCTGACGAGGGCTGGCGCATTATGTCGGGAGCGATCATCCCGTTCGTGGCGATCCTGCTCGCCGGCGTCATCGCCGCCGGCATCGGCCGGGCGGGAGTGCGGCGTCTCGTCGATCAGCGCGACTTCGAAACCCGGGTCGCCGCGGTGGCGTCGCTCGTCACCGCCGGGCAGAACGCGGCGCGCTGGCACAGCCAGGGCGCCGACGCGCGCGAGCACGCCCTACAGGTCGCGACTGCGGCGCACATCGCCGTTCGACTGCTGCCGGTCCCCGGGGCCGATCTCGCGGCCGACTGGGCGGCCCACCAGCTCGAAGCCATGCGGGTCAACTCGGTCAACTTCAGTCTCCCCTCCGACGGTTCCCTCGCCGAGTACCAGCAGCGGCTCGTGCAGTGGCTCCGTCATCCGCGCAAAGCGAAGCAGCTCTTCTCCTCCGACCTCGACCGGTGGGACTACGACAACGTCCCGGCCGACGAGCTGCAGAAGCCCGCCCCGACGACCTGACTCCGTGACCCCGATGACGACGATCGACGCCACCAGAACGCGGGCGACCCTGCATGCCGCATCGGACAGCCCAGTTGGATCATCAGCCCACGGGGAAGGGACATACCTAAAATGAACTGCCCCCCCGTAGCTCAGGGGATAGAGCAGACGGTTTCTACCCGTCGTGTCGGGAGTTCGAATCTCTCCGGGGGGACGCGCTGACGAACTCGTCGAACCACGTGAACCCGCGACGGGTAGCGGTCGCGATGGCGTGGCAATTGCGACATCTCACCTCGCACTTCGCCACCTCATCCTGGATGGTCGCGAGAGACCTTCCCGCGCGATAGAGCGAGCCGATCGCGCCGAGCTTCGTTCCCCGGACATGGTCGAACTCGAGCACTCTGATGTCGCAGGTGCTGCAGTCGATGCAGCCGCCTAAGAGCACACCTGCGATAGTGGGCGCTTTGACATGCCCGGCAGTAGGAATGCAGCCCGTCGAGGTTGCGGGCCGAACGATTGAAATCGCTACGAGGTTTCTCGCAGCCGCAGCGGATGCACGTCTTCACGGCGCTACACAAACCTGTACTCCCGACACCGCGTGGATGGGTGTTGGTGAATCCACCCTGGGGCACAGGTCCCGAAGACACCGCCGCCGTCTTCTGCGAGGATCGCCGAGTGGCAGCACAGGCAGCGATCCGTGTGAGCGGGCTCACGAAACGATTCGGCAACGTGCTCGCCGTCGACGACATCTCATTCGAGGTGGCGACCGGCAGCGTGTTCGCCTTCCTCGGCACCAACGGGGCCGGCAAGTCGACGACGATCGGCTGCGTGACGACGGTCTCGCCGTTCGACGCCGGTGAGATCGACGTCGCCGGGCATGACGTGCGGCGCCACTCCGAACCGGTGCGCGGGCAGATCGGCGTCGTCTTTCAAGACTCGATGCTGGATGCCCAGCTCACCGCGCGCGAGAACCTCACGACCCGGGCGCGCTTCTACACCGCCGACCGGGCGCGGATCCGCGATCGAGTCGCGGAACTCTCGGCGCTCATCGGACTCGACGACTTCCTCGATCGGCGCTACGGCACACTCTCCGGCGGCCAGCGGCGGCGCGTCGACATCGCTCGGGCCTTGTTGCACTCCCCCGCGATCCTCTTTCTCGACGAACCCACGGCAGGTCTCGACCCGGCGAGTCGTGCGATCGTCTGGTCGACCATTCACGACCTCCGTGACCGCCACGGGCTCACCGTCTTTCTCACGACGCACTACATGGAGGAGACCGAAGAGGCCGACATGGTGAGCATCATCGACTCCGGGCGCATCATCGCGCAAGGAACACCGACCGAGCTGAGGGCCGAACACAGCAACAGCATCCTCACCGTCACGTCGCGCGATCCTGCCGCCCTCACCGCGCTCGCCGCGGCATCCGGGCTCACCGTCACCGACCGCGCGGGCGCACTCGAGATCCGCGTCGGCGACGCCGGTGTCGCACGGCGCCTGCTCGCAGAGCACGGCGAGGATGTCGTCGACTTCGAGTTCCGGCACGGGCGGATGGATGACGTGTTCCTCGCCCTCACCGGCCGCGAGCAGATCGAGGAGGCCGGCTGATGGGCATCGTGCTCGCCATCATGGGGCGCAACCTGCGCCTGTTCTTCCGTGATCGCCTCAACGTGTTCTTCTCACTGCTCGGGGCGCTCATCGTCTTCCTGCTGTACACGCTGTTTCTCGCCAACCTACAGACGACGTCGATCGCGAACGCGTTCCCGCAGGCCGACGCGGCCGACGTGAAGGGATTCGTCGACAGCTGGATGTTCGGCGGCATCGTCGCGATGACCTCGATCACGACCTCGCTCGGCGCGCTCGGCGTCTTCGTCGAGGACGCCGCGTCGGGCCGGTTCCGCGACTTCCTGGTCTCGCCGATCCGACGGGGACAGCTCGTGCTCGGCTACCTGCTGTCGACCGTCGTGGTGGCGCTCATCATGACCGTGCTGGTGCTCGTCGTGAGTCTCGTCTACCTCTTCGTCGTCGACGGTGTCGTCATCGGGGTGTTGCAGATCGCGACCACGCTCGGCTGGATCGCCCTCGCCTGCCTCGCATTCGCCGCGATCTGGGCGTTCGTCTCCTCGTTCATCCGCACCACGGGGGCTTTCTCGGTGCTCGCGACGATCGTGGGAACCGTCATCGGGTTTCTAGCGGGGGCGTTCATCGCCGTCGGGCTCTTCCCGGAGGCCGTTCGCAACGTCGTCAACGTGCTCCCGTTCGCCCAGACCGCGATGCTCATGCGCAGCGAACTGACGGCCGACACTCTGTCGACCCTCGTCGGCGGGCAGCCGGGGGCGATCGACACCCTCAGCGCTTACTACGGCATCACCGCGGTCGTCGGTGACGGGGAGGTGACGGTGCCCGTCGTCGCGGTCATCCTGGTCGCCTGCGCCGTCGTCTTCACCACCCTCGCCGCGTGGCGCATCCGGGCGCGACTCGCCTGACGGGACGACTCGTCTGGCCGAACGTGAGCCGATGAACTCTGGATGACGCCTCGGCGAACCCGACCGCGCGGCGACACGCACACCCGAGCGACTCGCCACACTGGTGCCGTGACCGACATCACGGCTCGAACGTGGAAGCGCTTCGCGGCTCTCGGCGACTCCATCACCGAAGGCTGGTGCGACCCCGTCATCGGCGCGGGAGAGCCGTGGTTCGGCTGGGCCGACCGGCTCGCCCTCGAGATCGATCGCAATCAGCGGGCGCGCGGCGCCTCGCGACTGGAGTTCGCCAACCTCGCGGTGCGCGGCCGCCGGGTGCGGCACGTCGTCGAAGATCAGATCCCCGCGGCGATCGCGATGCGCGCCGACCTCGTCTCGGTGCTCATCGGCGGCAACGATCTGAGCGCCCTGCGACCCGATCCCGACCGGCTCGCCGCCGAGCTGGAGTCCGGGATCGCTCGGCTCGCCCGCAGCGGAGCGACGGTGCTGCTCGCGACCGCCTACGACCCCGGATTCTCGCCCTACCTCCGGATGCTCCGGGGCCGGGCGGCGGTGTTCACCGCCCACATCCACGCGATCGCCGCCCGGCACGGCGCCGTCGTGCTCGACCTGTGGTCGATCCGCGGGCTCGCCGACCGGTCGATGTGGTCGGAGGACCGGCTGCACCCCTCCACGCGCGGTCACCTCGCCCTGCTCGCTGCCGCGGCATCCGTTCTCGGCCTCCCGGAGCCCGGCAGCTTCCCTCACGCCGAGGCGTCGAGGCGGCTGCCGACGCGCGTGTGGTTCCGGCGGCATGCCCTCCCCTGGATCGCGCGCCGCGTGCGGCAGACCTCGAGCGGCGACGGGCGGGGGCCGAAAGTCCCGGAGCCCCGGCCGGTCGGAGTCGTCGGCCCCGTCGGAGCGACCGAGCCGACGGGAGAGCGCCCGTTGGCCGGGCGCGTGCGCGATTAGACTCGCGGAATGCCCGCCAACCCCGATCGTCTCGTCTGGATCGACTGCGAGATGACCGGTCTCGACCTCGGCGCCGACGAGCTCCTCGAAGTCGCCGTCGTGATCACCGACTACGACCTGGCGCCCGTCGATCCCGGATTCCGGGTCGTCATCAACCCCGACCGGGCCGCGCTCGACCAGATGAGCGAGATCGTGCGCACGATGCACACCGCGAGCGGGCTTCTCGACGAACTCCCCCACGGGGTGAGCCTCGCCGACGCCGAATACCAGGTGAACGAGTACATCCTGAGATTCGTTCCCGACGCCCAGACCGCGCCACTCGCCGGCAACACGATCGGCACCGATCGCGCGTTCCTCGCCAAGTACATGCCGCGCGTCGACGCGCACCTGCACTACCGCAGCGTCGACGTTTCGAGCATCAAAGAGCTCGCCCGGCGCTGGTTCCCGCGCGTGTACTTCCAGTCCCCTGCGAAGGCCGGCGGGCATCGCGCACTCGCCGACATCCTGGAGTCGATCCGAGAACTCGACTACTACCGTCGCGTGCTGTTCGTCGCGCCCCCCGGTCCCACCTCCGACCAGGCCCAGACCGCCGCCACCGAAACGGTGGAGGCGTGGCGCTCGTGGGTGTCGTAAGATCGTTGGGTTGCGCATGCAACGCATGGCGGTCGTAGCTCAGTTGGTAGAGCGCTGGCTTGTGGTGCCGGATGTCGCGGGTTCAAGTCCCGTCGGTCGCCCCAGAATTGTTGTTCCCGTGCTTCGCACGGCCTATCCACATCGGGCAGAGAACTCCCTGCCCTCGGCCGACGCCGACCTCGAGTCCGGGGTCGTCGTCGCGCCCGACGTGCCCTGGGTGACGATCGTGTGGAACGACCCGGTCAACCTGATGTCGTATGTGTCCTACGTCTTTCGCAGCTACTTCGGATTTCCGAAGGCCGAGGCCGAACGGCTCATGCTGCAGGTGCACGAGATCGGACGCGCGGTCGTGGCGACGGGCCCCCGCGAAGAGATGGAACGCCACACCGAGGCGATGCACGAGTACGGCCTGTGGGCGACCGTCGCGAAAGCGAACGACGGATGAAGGTGTCGCGCCGGGCCGACCGCATCGTGCTGGAATTCGCCGACGGCGAGTCGGGGGTGCTGCGCTCGCTCATCGACCAGTACCTCGAAGTCGTCGGCACCGAAGCCGGTTCCGACCCGGCGCACACTCGGCTCTTCCCCGCGGCGTACCGCGACGACGAGGCCGCCGCCGCCGAGTTCACGCGTTACACGCGCGCCGGCCTCATCGATCGCAAGGCCGCCAACGCCGCCCACGTGTCGCTCGCGCTCGACGAGGAGACGGTCAGTCTCACCGCCGATGAGGCCGAGCGCTGGCTGCCGCTGCTGACCGATCTGCGGCTCGTGATCGCCGACCGCCTCGGCATCCGCGCCGACGACGACGCGATCCCCGACACCCCGGCGGGTGAGGTCTACGTCTGGCTGGGTCATCTGCAGGAGTCGATCCTCGCGCTGCTGGAGGAGCAGTGAGCCTCGACCTGACCGCCGAGGAGTTCGAGAAGCTCGTCATCGACGAACTCGACGAACTGCCCGACGAGATGGTCGACGGGCTCGAGAATCTGGTCTTCGTCACGGAAGACCGCCCCGCTGACGGGTCGCTCGACCTGCTCGGGCTCTACGAGGGCGTCGCCCTCACCGACCGCGGTCAGTACGGATTCGGCGAACTGCCCGACCGCATCGTGCTCTACCGCGAGCCACTGCTCGCGCTCGCGGAGACACTGGATGAGCTGCGGGACGAGATCCACGTCACCCTCGTGCATGAGATCGCGCACTTCTACGGCATCGACGACGACCAGCTGCACGAACTGGGCTGGGCATAGTCGCACGTCAACCTTCCGCGGTGGCTCGCACGTCGATACGGTGAGCCCACAACCGAGGAGACCCATGCGCACCCCATTCGTCCTGACCACGGGCCTCGCGGCCACGACACTTCTCCTGCTCTCGAGCTGCTTCGGCGGCACGGGAACGACTCCCGAAGCCGGTGACGACGGGTCGAGCGGTTCCGAGAGCGGCACCGGCGGGCTCGCCGGCTGCCTCGAGGGCTCGTGGGATCTCGACGAGCAGGCTCTCGCCCGGGATCTCGGCGAGAACATGAGCTCGAGCGGCGCGAACGTGATCTCGTCGGAAGCGAGTGGCGGCGTTCACCTCAACGTCGAGGGCGAGAACATGACCTACGTCTCCGATGTCACCTTCACGATCACCGTCGACATGGGCGATGGCCTCACGATGGTCGTCAACCAGCTGCAGGCGGGCGAGTCGTCGGGCCGCTGGTCGGTCGACGGCGACCAGGTCGTCTTCAGCGACTGGGTATCGGGCATCACCGTGACGAACGACGTGCTGATCAACGGTCAGTCGGCGAGCACCTCGACCCCGTTGCCGAGCACCGGCGACGGCGTCCCCATGGAGGTCACGTGCGACGGAGACCTGTTGAGCACGCATCCCGAGGTCAGCCCGTTCACGAGCGTCTGGTCCCGGGAGTAACCGTCTCTCGCGTCAGCGACGGGTCGAGCGAGTAGCGGGCGTCGAACCTCACTCCCCGGGAGTCGGATCGGCGCGGTAGATCAACTCGTCGGTTCGAGCATCCAGGATCACGTCCGCGACCACGTCGGGCCGTTCCCGCAGGAAGAAGGCCTGCTCCTGCACGGCCCACCGGTCCCAGTGGTCGTCGAATGAGGAGCCGTCTCGGGCCATCGCCCGGCGCTTGCGTTCCGCCGGGTCGAGACGAATCCAGATGCCGAACGTCGCCAGGTCGCGGTTGGCGCGGCTCAGACATCCCGAGCCTTCGATGATGAGGTCGCGTTTGGCGTTGACCTTCTGCCACGCCGACGGCTCGTTGCGCTTCCAGTCCCAGCGCCGATAGCCGGGATTGACGGGGTCGAGAACGCCCCGCACCATGGCGCTGCCGACTTCGAGCCCGCCCCAGCCCGGATAGAACGCGTCGAGGTTGACCTGTTGTGCCTGGAGGACCAGGGCGAGCTGGTTCGCGAGCGTCGACTTGCCGGAACCGGAGTACCCGTCGATGAGCAGCACGACTCGGGGCGCACCTTGGGCGGCCGCAGCTGCGCGGATGCGTTTCGCCAGGTCCCCGTTCACCCGAGGCACCCCCGCTCCCGCCATGGGTCGAGAGTATCGGTCGTCGCGCGCGGCCCTCGACACCCCGATCGGGTGTCGGATGATGCGACCGCTCACGACAGGAATCGCGCGACGCGATCATCCACGGGGTCGGCCCGCAGTTGCGCGAGGGTCCCGGTTTGCACGAGCCGACCCTCCTGGAGGATCCCGATGCGGTCGGCGATGACGGCGGCCTCGTCGTGGTCGTGCGTGACGAGGATCGCGGTGACCCCCTCGGCCCGCAGGATGTCGCGCAATTCACCCGCGAGACGCTCGCGCAGCTCGCGATCGAGCGACGAGAGCGGCTCGTCGAGCAGCAGGAGGCGCGGTGACGCGGCGAGCGACCGGGCCAGAGCGACGCGCTGCTGCTCGCCCCCGGAGAGGTCGGTGACCCGCCGACGCTCGAAGCCCGTGAGGCCGACCAGGTCGAGCAACTCCGTGACCCGGTTCCCCGGGGACTTCCCGGCGATCCGCAACGCGTATCCGACGTTGCCCGCGACATCGAGGTGCGGAAACAGTTGCCCGTCCTGGAACATGAGCACGAACCGCCGCTTGTGCGGCGGCACGCCCATGACCGATTCGCCATCGAACGCGATGTCGCCCGTGCACGGCTGGAGCCCCGCGATCGCCCGCAGCAGACTCGACTTCCCGCTGCCAGACGGCCCGAGCAGGGCAAGCACCTCCCCGCGCGGCACGCGCAAGGTCACCGCGTCGACGGCCGTGACGTGACCGAACGACACCGAGACGGCATCCAGCTCGAGCCCCACTAGAACGCCCCCACCCGGTCGACCCGCAACCGTTCGACGAGCGCGACGACCGCGACGCACACGACCGCGAGCAGAACGGATGCCGCGGTCGCCATTCCGGCATTGTCTCCCCCCGGCAGCCCGATGAGCCGATAGACGACGACCGGGAGCGTCGCGGCTTCGGGCCGGGAGAGGAACGTCGTCGCCCCGAACTCGCCGAGAGCGACCGTGAACGCCAGCCCGGTCGCGGCGAGGGCGGCTCGCCCGGCGACCCCGAGGTCGATCGTCAGGATCACCCGCCATGGTGACGCCCCCAGGGTCGCGGCGGCTTCGCGCATCCGACTGCCGATGCTGCGCAGCACGGGCAGCAGCGTGCGCACGACGAGCGGCACGGCGACGAGGGCCTGCGCGACCGGCACGAGCACCGGGGAGGTGCGCAGGTCGAGGGGCGGGGTGTTGAGGGTGATCAGGAATCCGAACCCGACGGTGACGGCCGAGACGCCGAGCGGCAGCATGAGCGCGCCGTCGAGCAGGTCGAGCCCGCGGCGGACGTGCGCTGAGCGGGGGGTGCGGGAGAGCAGGATGCACGCGACGAGCCCGACGAGCATCGCGACCCCGGTCGCGGCGGCCGCGAACCCGACGGAGTTGCCGAGCGCCTGCCACGGGGTGACCGCGAGGGCACCGCGATCACCCGTCGTGGTGAGAGCTATGTAGTTGCCGACGCTCCAGCCGCCGCCGACGCGCAGCGAACGCCCGACGAGAGCGGCGAGCGGCATCGCGAGAGCGAGAGCGATGAGCACCGTCGCGACGATGACGGGCGCATCCGACGCCCGGGGCGGTCGCACCGCGAAAGAGCGTTGCTGCGCCGTCGTGTGGCTCCGCACTCGCGCCGTCAGCGCGAGCAGCAGAAGCACGACCACGAGTTGCGCGACGCTCAGCACGCTCGCCGCTCGCAAGTCGAGGAACTGGGTCGTCAGCAGCCAGATCTCGGTCTCGATCGTCGCGTACTTCGCACCGCCGAGCACGAGCACGGTGCCGAACGCCGTGGAGCAGAACAGGAAGACGATGGATGCGGCCGCCGCGATGCTCGGGGCGAGGCGCCGGAGCGTGATGGTGACGAAGACGCGCACGGGCCCGGCCCCCAGGACTCGTGCGGCATCCTCTTGCCGGGGGTCGAGCGTCTCCCAAGACACCGCGACCGTGCGAGCGACGACCGCGACATTGAAGAACACGAGCGCGGCGAGGATCGCCACGACCGACCCGTCGAGCGGGGTATCGCGCAGCAACGCCCGAAACGCGATGCCGACGACGACCGTCGGCAGCACGAACGGCACGAGGGTCGCCGCTCGCAGCACTCCGCGCCCCCGAAACCGCAGTCTCGACAACACGTAGGCGACCGGCATCCCGAGCACGACCGTGATCGCCGTCGCCGCCGCCGCCATCCCGACCGTGAAGCCGACGATGCGCACCGTGCGGGGCCGGCTCAGCACCTCGCCGATGCCCGCGACGTCGAGCACCCCGTCGGGAAACAACCCCCGGATGACGATCGACGCCACCGGCCACGCGAAGAACACCCCGACGAACCCCAACGGCAGCGCCGCGGCGAGAACCCACACCGCGGCTCTACCCACGTTCATCCGCGACTTTTCGCGCTGACGGAGCACCGGCGAGCGCGAAAAGTCACGGATGGATGAACTCACGGAGTGGCGATCGCCGCCCATTCGGTGATCCAGCGCTCGCGGTTGGCGTCGATCTCGGCGGGGTCGATCTCGAACGGATCGGTCGCGATTTCGGCGTACTCGGCCCACGCCTCGGGCAGCGTCGCCTGGCTGTTCACCGGGAAGACGTACATGTTCTCGGGGATGTCGTTCTGCACGACCGTCGAGAAGAGGAAGTCGACCAGCTGCCGGGCCTCGGCGGAGTGCTCGGTACCCGCGATGACTCCCGCGTACTCGGTCTGGCGGAAGCACGTGTCGAGCAGCACTCCGGTCGACCCCGGCGGCACCTCGGCCGGGGGCGACGAGGCGTACGACACGACGAGCGGCCGGTCGCCTTCGCTCGACGGGCCCGAGAAGTCGACGTAATAGGCGTCGCTCCACGACGCGGCGACCTTCACGTGGTTGTCGACGAGGGCCGACCAGTAGTCGGGCCAGCCGTCGCCGTAGGCCGCGATCGTCGCGAGCAGGAAGGCGAGGCCCGGAGAGGACGAGTTCGCCGCTTCGACGACGAGCAGACCTTCGTACGCCGGGTCGATCAGATCGTCGAGGGTCGACGGTTCCGGAATACCGGCTTCCTCGAACCAGGCGTGGTCGACGTTGACGCACACGTCGCCGGAGTCGATCGGCGTGAGGTACTCCCCGCCGGACCCGTCGGGCAGCAGGTAGGCCGCCTCGGCATCCGTCACGTCGCCGGACACGTACTCCTCGAGCACGCCGTTCGACGCCGCGCGCGACGCGAAGGTGTTGTCGATGCCGAACACGACGTCGCCGAGCGGCGAGTCCTTCGTGAGCACGAGCTTGTTGACGAGCTCGCCCGCGTCTCCGCCCGACTGCACCTCGACGACGATCCCGGTCTCGTCGGTGAAGGCATCGAGCGTGCCTTCGCTCAGCGCGAACGAGTCATGGGTGACGAGCACGAGGCTGGCGGGGGCGTCATCCGGCGTTGCGGTGCAGCCCGCGAGGAGAACGGCGGAGGCGGCAAGGACCGCGAGCGGGACGGATCTGGTGATTGCGCTGTGCACTGTTCGTGCCCTTTCCTTCGGGAGGGGCACGGGCGGACGAGGTGTCCTGAGAAGGCCTCCCTGCGCCGGCATGATCCGGATCAGGTTCGACGGTCGAAGCTTGGGTTTGCTTCCTCTCAGCCCGGCATACCGGACTCCCGTGTTCACCGTGAGCTTAGCGGAACCTCGGCGGCACAATCCGGGCGAGTGCGACATCGTCGGGCGTCCGTGGCGGACCGGATTGTCCGTACTCGCCCGGATCGGGTGACGTCGTCAGCCGGCCCAGGCCGACGGGCCCACGCCGCCGTTCTTGAGCGACTTCAGATGCTGCTGGCGCATGAGCTTGCCGAGCGGGTAGATCGCCGAGAAGACGACCATCGGGGCGCGGAGCGCGGGGTTGAAGATCTTGTGATGGTCGTAGGTCTTCTCCCACCTGCGCACATACCGGAGGTAGTCGATGGGATTGGAGTCGAGGCGGCGAGCCGACATCCCCGACACCATCTTCGACCCGTAGACGATTTTGTGACCGCGGTCGAAGAGGTGGATGCCGAGGTCGAGGTCTTCGTGCATCTCGGCGTCGGCGTCGTTGCAGACGTGGTCGCGGATGTCCCGCCACGCGCTCGCCCGAATCGCCATGTTGCTGCCGAACACGAAGTGGTAGTCCTTCGTGAGTTTCAGGAGCGCCCGCCGCATGTTGTCGTCGGCGCGGGCCCCGAATCGGCGCAGGGGCATGTCGTAGTAGATCATCGGCCCGGTCGCCGCGCCGACCTCGTCGTCCGCGAAGAGGCGCTTCACCTCCGCGACCCACTCGGGTTCGAGGATCGAGTCGGCATCGATCCGGCCGATGACCTCGCTCGTGGCGACGTCGAAGCCGCGGTTCCGTGTCGGCGTGATCCCCTGCTCGTCGTTCTGTTCGACGATGACGAGCGGGGCCTCGGGAAACTCGGTTCGCAGGGCCTGCAGCATGGCAGCCGTCGAATCGGTGGACATGTTGTTGACGACGATGATCTCGTCAGCGGGCGCGGTCTGTTCGAGGGCGGCGACGACGCAGGCCCGAATCGTGCGCTCCTCGTTGTACGCGGGGATGACGATCGAAACGGTCGGCCCACCGGTCATGGCGCCACCCTATCCCCCCACGATGAGGACCGCTCGGGTCACCGGCACACCGGATCGGGCTCTTCGCGGCCCGACCGCATCAGTCGTCGATGTTGACGTGCTCGCGCATCCAGGGCAGGGGGTTGATGAACGTTCCGTCGGCGGTCTGGATGACGAAGTGCAGATGCGCTCCATGGCTCTGTCCGGTGTTGCCGACGCGCCCGATCACTTGGCCGCGCGTGACCGTGTCGCCGAGCGACAGACTCATCGAGCCGGACTGCATGTGGGCGTAGGCGCTGCGAAACGTCACCCCGTCGATGTTGTGCTCGATCGTGACGTGGACACCCCAGGATCCGTCCGCGACGCTCGAGCCGACGACGACACCGTCGGCGATGGCTTCGATCGGCACCCCCGCTCCCGGCGTGAAGTCGATCCCGCTGTGCATCGTCGAACAGCCTTCGCACGATCGATACCCGAAGAAGGAGGAGATCGTGGTGTCGGCCGCGAGTGGCCACTGCACGAGTGAGAACTTTGTGACGGCGAATTCGTCGCGCTGGGGCTCCAGCTCGGAAGCGATCACGCGCGCGGAGGCGACTTCGAACGATTGGGCGGTGGCGGCGAGCTGCGCCTGGTGGATGGCGGCGACGGCGGCCGGGACGGCGAGGATGCCGACGACGACGAGACACACACCGACCACAGCCCCTGCGAGCGCACGGCGAAGGAAAGAGTTCATCGGGAGTTTCAGAACTTTCGGGTTCGGGCCATCCCGGAACGGATGGCGGCCATCCGGAATGGATGGCGATGGCGCGACGGCCGTCGACCATGCTGACGGCTCTCTCTGGACGACTCCTGGCAAACCCCTGGCTAACCCCACAAAGCCTTAA
Source organism: uncultured Pseudolysinimonas sp. (assembly GCA_965653335.1). Lineage (GTDB taxonomy): Bacteria > Actinomycetota > Actinomycetes > Actinomycetales > Microbacteriaceae > Pseudolysinimonas_A. The sequence continues at coordinate 9,150 of CBFGZU010000019.1, read as the reverse complement.
CCCTGGGTGAACGGTGCGGTCAACCCCTGGCAGTCCCCAGAATCCGGTGCTGGGATGGGCTTACCCGGTGAGACGGGCGACCCGGGTGAGACGGGCGGAGGTGGGCGATGGAGCTGAATGTGACGCCGGCGATCGACGGTGTCTTTCGAGTTGTGGTCGACGGAGCACCGGCGGGGTACGTCGCGGAGGTGGGCCGCGTCTTCGTGACGCTGCGCGGAACCGTCTACAACACATCGATCGAGATCGGTCAGTCGCTCGACTTCGACGCCGCGGTGCGGCTACTCGTTCGGGAGGAGCACGCCTCTAGAGTGGGCGCGTGACGAAGCGGTCCGACGCGACGATCCCCCGGGATGCATCGGCGCTCTCTTCGATCGACCTCTCGAAGCGCGACCTGACGCTCGACCTCGCCCGCGTCTTCTGCGTGCTGCTCGTCGTCGTCATCCATTTGCTCTTCATCGGCGTCGGACGGGATGCCGACGACGAGCTGGTCATCTCGCGCCCGCTCGAAGAGCAGCCGTGGTTCGCGGCGGCCACGTGGGCGGGGCAGATCATGCCGCTGTTCTTCGTCGTCGGCGGCTTCGCGAGCATCACCGCGTGGCGCAGCAGCGTGCGACGCGGGGGCACGGCTGCCGACTACGTGAAGACCCGCGTGCTGCGCTTGGCGCAACCGGCACTTCCGCTCTTCCTCTTCTATGTCGTCGTCGTCGGCGGGGCAACGCTCCTCGCGATCGCCCCCGAGATCGTCGCCCAGGTGGTCGAGGGCGCCGGTTCCCCGCTCTGGTTCGTCGCCGCGTACTGCCTCTGTCAGGCGCTCGTCCCCGTCATGGTGCGGATGCACACGCACGCCCGCCGTCGCACGATGGGTGTGCTGCTGCTCGGCGTCGTCATCGTGGATTCCGCCCGCTACGGCTCCGGCATCACGGAGCTGGGCTATCTCAACATGATGTTCGTCTGGCTGCTCGTGCAGCAGATCGGGTTCTGGTACGCGGACGGCTGGTTCGCCCGACGTGCCTGGTGGCAGCTCGTGCTCATCGCCGCCGCCTGCTACGCGGCGCTCGTGCCGCTCACCACCGTCGGCCCGTACCGCACCGACATGCTGGTCAACCTCAACCCGCCGACCTTGCCGCTCGTCGTGCTCGGAGTCGCGCAAGCGTGCCTGCTGTGCCTCGTGCGACCGGCGCTCGCGAAGCTCATGGCGACGCATGCGGCGCGGGCGGTCGTGTTCCTCGTCGGCACTCGCCTGATGACGATCTACCTATGGCACCTACCGGTCATCATCATCGTCGCGGGCTTGAGTCTGCTCGTGCCGGGCGCGAGCCCCGAGCCGGCCTCGCTCGCGTGGTGGTGGTCGCGCATCCCGGTCTACCTGATCGTGCTCGGCATCCTGTTCGGCCTGTCGTTCGTCGTCGGACGCTGGGAACAGCCTCGCGAGATCGGACCGACGCCGCCGATCCCGGTGGTCGTGGTCGCGGCGGCGCTGACGTTCGTGTCGGCGTTCCTCGTGGTCGAGTACTTTCTCGACCTGCAGCTCGCGATCGCCGGGGCGGTGTGCCTCTCGGTCGCGATCCTGCTGCTGGGTCGCTGGCCCGTGCGCCGGGACGAGCGGCAGCGAGTCAGCTAGAAGCCGAAGTCTCCGCCGAAATCGCCCCCGAGATCCCCGCCGCCGAAATCGCCTTCGGCGCCGGCATCCGCCGACGCGTCGCCGGAATCGCCGGTCGCCTCGGAGCCCGAGCCGCCGTCCCACGGCAGGAAAGCACTCACGAGCGCTGAACCGATGACGTAGCCCGCGACGGTGCCGAGCAGAGTGCTTCCGACCATGGAGCCGAAGCTCGGCCCCGTGAGGCTGCGCTCGAGCGAACCGGGCTCGCGCATCTCCTTACGCGTGGCGGCGCGGGCGAGGGTGGCGGGTTCGCTCGAAAGCGGTCGCTCTCCCGTGCCGGAGCCACGGGAGAGCTCCTCGTAGACCTGAGCACGCTGCGATTCGCTCAGCTTGGCGAAGGCCTCCGCGTGGACTTGCTCGATCGTCTCGGGCGGCGCGGTCTGCAACAGGTAGCGATACCGTTCGATGGCGCGCTCGTCCTCGTTCGGCGGGCGGCGCCGTGCGGGGGCGGGAGCGCCGTCCTGCTCAGTGCCGAACAGCCTGTCGAGGAATCCCATGGGCGAAACGATACGTACAGCGTCTGAACGGCGGCTGAGGTGCGGCTGGGGATCAGCCCGCGCGCGGGACCGCCGCCGGCGGCTGCGGTGGCGCCTGCGTCGCTTGCTCCGCGGGGATGACGATCCATGCCACGACGTAGAGGATCAGCTGCGGGCCGGGGAGAAACAGACTCGCGACGGCGAGAACGCGCACCACGGTGACGTCCCAGCCGAAGCGACGGGCGAGGGCAGCACAGACGCCGCCAATGACCCGACCGGTGCGGGGCCTCCTGAGTTCGCTCATGACCTCATCCTCTGCGGGTCGACGCCGAGTGTCGAGGGGGCTAACCCCCAAGATCGCGGTCCCCGAACCCCCGAGCTAGGCTGATCGGCGATGAAGCCGATGACCGAGTCGGAGATCCGTGCGTCGATGGTGAACGCGATGCCCGGCGAAGCCGAGCGGATGCCTCTCCCCGGCCTGCACGAGGTCGTCTGGGCCGATCGCGAGTATCTCGGCTGGCGCGATCCGGGTTCGGCGTTGCGCGGCTACCTCGTCTACTGGCACGGCGACGAGCCGATGGGGATCGCCGTGCGAGCCTCGGAGGTGGGGCTGCGAGCCGGAGCGGCGATCTGCTCACTCTGCAACACTCCTCAGCCGGCCGGTCAGGTGACGATGTTCAGCGCCGCGCGCGCGGGGGAAGCCGGTCGCGCCGGCCACTCGGTGGGCACCTACATCTGCGCCGACCTGGCGTGCTCGCTGCTCATCAGGATCGCGCCGCCATCTCACGACGGGATGCCGCACGCGGCGACTCTCATCGCCGAACGGGTTACGGGACTTCAGACCCGGTTGCGTTCCTTCGGCGGACGGGTGCTCGAGACGGCTGCCTGAGCGTCAGGAGTCCACATGCTCGAGCACGTGGAACGGGATCATCAACGACAGCGAGACCGCCGCGATGCCCCCGACGAAGGTGAGCACGTGCCACTCCTCGCCGAAGGTGAAGGCGTAGCCGAACAGGGCGAGACCGCCGATGAACAGGGCGAGCGAGACCAGGAACGCGAACACCTTCATGCCGTCCATGGTAGCGGTGCGCTCACACCCTTCCGCCGACGAGATCGCGCACCACGCCGGGAACGGCGACGCACACGTCGAGCACCGTGAAGGGACCGCCTCCTGAAGCGCGTTGCGCGGCTTCGCCGTGGATCCAAGCGGCAGCGGCGGCGAGCGGCGCGAGGTCGACGGCGTCGGCATGTGTCGCGACGATCGCACCGAGGATGCCGGCGAGCGCGTCGCCGGAACCGGCCGTCGCCAGCCACGGGGTCGCGTTGCGCACGCGCAGCAGCGCGCCATCGGGTGACGCGACGAGCGTCTCAGCCCCTTTGAGCAGCACGACGCCGCCCGTGGTCTCGGCGACCCGTCGCGCGTGCGTCGCACGATCGGCGAGCACATCATCCGTGCCGGTCTCGAGAAGTCGCGCGAGTTCGCCCGCATGCGGGGTCAGCACTCGCGCGCCGGTCGCGCGCGGCCACAGGTCGAGAGCTCCGGCGTCGAGCACGACGGGCACGCCCTGTCCGAGAGCCGTCTGAAGCTGGAGCCGCGTCAGCTCATCGAGCTCCCGCGGGTCCTGCCCGGAACCGAGCACCCACGCCTGCACCCCGCCCTCGGTCGTGACCGCCTCCGGGCGTCGCTGAAGCACCAGCCGCGTCGCCCGGCCCGGGCCGAGGTAGCGCACCATCCCGACCCCCGTGCGAAGTGCCGCCTCGACACCGAGCACGGCCGCGCCGGGATACCGCGCCGACCCGGTCACGAAGCCGACGACCCCGCGGGAGTACTTGTCGTCGTCGTCACTCGGCACCGCGATGGATGCCGCCGCCTCGACCCGACCGAAGATTTCGCCCATGCCCTCACGATAGGTTGGCGCCGTGCCGGCTGGAACCTCGCTCTTCGATCCGATCGACCTCCGCTCGGTGCGGGTGCGCAACCGCATCTGGGTGTCGCCGATGTGCCAGTACTCGGTCGTCGCGGGCGACGGCGTGCCGACCGATTGGCACCTCGCGCATCTCGGGTCGTTCGCCCGCGGCGGCGCGGGTCTCGTGGTCGCCGAGGCGAGCGGCGTCACCCCCGAGGGGCGGATCTCGCCGCACGACACCGGGATCTGGAGCGACGAGCAGGTCGCCGCCTGGCGCCGGATCACCGACTTCGCGCACACACAGGGTGCCGTCATGGGCCTGCAACTCGCCCACGCGGGTCGCAAGGCCTCGGCATATCCCGAGTGGGGCGCGGGAGGGCGCAAGGGCACCCTGCCGGAAGCGGAAGGCGGCTGGGTGACGGTGTCGGCATCCGATCTCCCATTCGGCGACCACGCCGCCCCGCGCGCCCTCGCGATCGATGAGATCCGGGATGTCGTCGACGCGTTCGTCGGCGGAGCTCGCCGCGCGCTCGACGCGGGGTTCGATCTCGTCGAGATCCATGCGGCGCACGGCTACCTCGTGCACCAGTTCCTCTCGCCGCTGTCGAACCTGCGCGACGACGAGTACGGCGGATCGCTCGAGAACCGCGCGCGCCTGCTTCTCGAGATCGTGCGGGGCGTGCGGGCCGAGATCGGCCGCGATGTGCCCCTCCTCGTGCGCTTCTCGGCCACCGACTACGTCGAGGGCGGCTGGGACGACCATCAGACCGCGACCGTCGCCGCCTGGGCGCGGGATGCGGGCGCCGACCTCTTCGACATCTCGAGCGGCGGGCTCGTGATGGGTGTCGCCCTCCCGACGGGCGCGGGGTATCAGGTTCCGCTCGCCGAAAGCGTCGCCGCGGAGGCGCACGTGCGAGTGTCCGCGGTGGGTCGGATCACCGAACCGCGGCAGGCCGCCGACATCGTGGCGTCGGGCCGGGTGGACGCCGTCATGCTCGGTCGCGAGATGCTGCGCGACCCGCACTTCCCCTTGCGAGCCGCAACCGAGCTCGGAGTCGACATCGACTACTGGCCCCCGCAGTACGTGCGGGCCCGGCCGTAGCCTTCTGTTTCTCCCGGTTACGCGTTCTGTTTCGTTCCGTGACACGCGGCCTGCGCCAGCAGCACAAGTCCGCTTAGGCTCGCGGAAACCGAAAGGAAACCCCTCATGAGCGACAACACCACGACCCGGATCCTCGCGATTCAGCGGGCCGTCGCGTGCGCGTCGCCGAGCGGGTGGCGTGACGGCTTCGTGATCTCGGTCGCCGACGGCGCGATCGACGTCGCGACGCTCTCCGGAGAGATCGAGCGGCTCGAGTCGGATGCGCCCGCCACGGTCGGCGAGCCGGTCGCCTTTCACCCGGTCGCCGAGGTACTCGCTCTCGGCTCGGAGTGGTACCCGGCTCGCTAGCTCATCGACATCGAGGCCATCGCCTTTTCGCAGGCCATGACCATCGCATCGCACGCCTTCGCGCACATGCGGCAGTGCTCATCCATGTCGGCGTGCATCATGCATTCCGCCGAACACGCCTTGCCCATCTCGACGCACGCCATCATCATCGCCCGCATGCTCGACATGTCGTAGCCCGCGGGGCGCATCATCATGCGCATCATCGTCGTGGCGACATCTTGCATGCTCGCGCACATCGACGAGCACTTCGCCATGTCGGCTCCCATGTCGGAGTCGGCGCACATCGTGGACGCCATCGCGGCGGCCGAGCACGTCTCGATGCATTCCTGCATCATCGACATCTTCATGCCCATCATCTTGTCGGCGGGCATGGACTTCATCATGTCCATCATCATGCTGTCCATCGGCGTTCCTCTCCGGCGTGGTGACCTGTCGATGTCCGAACAGGGCTTCACCTGAATGTTACGCAGTATGACGCTGCGCGGTAAGCCCGATCCGACGGATTCCCAGGCTCAGCGACGCCTCGTCGCATCCTGCACTTCACCGACGAGTGTCTCGATGATGTCCTCAAGGAAGAGCACGCCGCGCGTCGCGCCCTGATCATCGAAAACCCGCGCGACGTGTGCTCCGGTGCGCCGCATCATGGCGAGCGCATCCTCCAGGTCGGCGTCGCGGAACACCGAGACCAACGGCCGGATGCGTTTCGGGGGCACCGGGTCGTCGAACTCGTCGGCGCGCAGATCGATGACGTCCTTCAGATGCACGTATCCGCTCGGCTCGCCCGCGTCGTTGACGAGGATGTACCGGCTGAAGCCGCGCTGGGCCACCGCGCGCTCGACATCGGCGGGAGTCGCGTCTTCGGGAAGGGTCACCAGCTGCCCGCTCGCGAGTGCGACATCCCGGACCCGCTTCTCGGTGAACTCGAACGCGTTGCTGAGCGTCCCGGTGGGGTCGGTCAGCACCCCTTCCCGCGTCGACGTCGCGATGATCGTCTGCACCTCGTCGGCCGTGAACGCGCTCGTGGCCTCGGTCTTCGGCTCGACCCGGAACAACCGCAGGATGCCGTTGGCCGTCGCGTTGAGCACCCAGATCACCGGCTTGAGCACCGTCGCGACGGCGACGAGCGGGGTGGCGAGAATGAGCACCGACCGGTCGGGCACCGAGAACGAGATGTTCTTGGGCACCATCTCGCCGAGCACGACGTGGAGGAACGAAACGACGACGAGCGCGATCGCGAAGGCGATCCCTCCGACGACGTCCGGCGGCCAGCCCGTGAGGTCGAGCGGAATCTCGAGCAGGTGGTGGATCGCGGGTTCGGAGACGTTGAGAATAAGCAGCGAGCACACCGTGATGCCGAGCTGACTGGTCGCGAGCATGAGCGTCGCATGCTCCATCGCCCAGAGGGCTGTCTTCGCCGCTCGGGAACCCGCCTCGGCGCGCGGTTCGATCTGCGAGCGGCGCGCGGAGATCACTGCGAACTCCGCGCCGACGAAGAAGGCGTTGACGAGCAGCAGCACGCCGAGCCAGGCGATGCCCGTCCCATCGACGCCGCCCGTCGCCTCGGCCGCGAGTCGGATCACTTCTCGCCCCCCGCAGTCTTCTGCACGGGAAGTTCACCCGTCACCGGCGGTGCGGGGGTGAAGCGGATGCGGTCGATGCGTCGACCGTCCATCCGCTCGACGCGGAACACCCCGGCGTCGACCTCGACGATGTCGCCTACCTCGGCGATCCGGCCGAGTTCGGCCATGATCCAGCCGGCGACCGTCTCATAGGGTCCGTCTTCGGGCACGACGACCGCGGCGCGGTCGGCGAGCTCGTCGGGGCGCAACGCTCCGGGAAAGGTCAGCCAGTTGCGGCTGCGCACGACGTCGGCACGCGAGCGGTCGTGCTCATCCGAGACCTCGCCGACGAGCTCTTCCACGAGGTCTTCGAGCGTCGCGACGCCCGCGGTGCCACCGTACTCGTCGACGACGACGGCCATCTGGTAGCTGCGTCCGCGGAGTTCGCCGAGCAGGGTGTCGAGTTTCATCGTCTCGGGCACCCGGAGGGCTTCGGACTGGAGGGCGGATACGGGCACTTCTGCGCGCCGATCGCGCGGCACGGCGACCGCCTGTTTGAGGTGCACGAGGCCCACGATGTCGTCGATGTCCTCGTCGACGACCGGGAACCTCGAGTACCCCGTCGCGCGAGCGAGCGCGATGACGGCGTCGGCCGAGTCGGCCTTGCCGACGCTCGAGATGCGGGGCCGGGGGGTCATGACGTCGGACGCGGTGTGACTCGAGAACACGAGCGTACGGGCGAGCAGGGTCGCGGTGTCCTGGTCGAGCGAGCCCTCTTTCGCCGACCGGCGCACGAGACTGCGGAGCTCGTCGGCCGTCCGCGCGGCCGAAATCTCTTCTTTCGGCTCGACTCCGATGGCACGCAGGATGCCGTTGGCGGTGCCGTTGAGCAGGGCGACCGCCGGGCGGAACACGGTCGTGAACAGGGTCTGAAACGGGATGACGATCTTCGCGGTCTGGCGCGGCAGCGCGAGAGCGAAGTTCTTCGGCACCAGTTCGCCGATGATCATCGACAGCAGCGTCGCGACGGCGACGGCGACGATCGTCGCGACGACCGCGACCGCACCGTCGGGGAGGCCGACCGCGGTGAGCGCGGGCCGCAGAAAGGAGCTGAACGCCGGCTCAAGGGTGTACCCGGTGAGCAGGGTCGTCAGGGTAATGCCGAGTTGTGCGCTCGACAGGTGGGTCGAGGTGATGCGCAACGCCCGGATGGTCGGGCCGAGGCGCTTCTCGCCCCGCGCCTGACGGGCTTCGAGTTCGGGGCGGTCGAGGTTGACGAGCGCGAACTCGCTCGCGACGAACAGGCCGGTGCCGACGATCAGCAGCAGACCGACGATGAGCAGAACGATCTCGGAGCTCATCGGGTCACGCCGAACGCCGGCGAGAGTCTATGGGCAGACGGGGGGTCGTCCATCGAGCGGGCTACTTCTCCTTCGCGGCCGCTTTGGCCGCCTTCTTGAACTCCCGCACCTTGGTGAGGGAAGAAGGATCAACGATATCGGCAACCGACCGGAAGCTGCCGGTCTCGCCGTAGGTTCCGGCGGCCGACTCCCAGCCGGGAGCAGTCAGCCCGTATTGCTTGCCGAGCAACGCGACGAAGATCTTCGCTTTCTGCTCGCCGAACCCGGGCAAAGCCTTGAGTCGGGCGAGCACCGTCGCGCCGTCGGGGTCGCCGTCGGTCCAGATGCGGGCGGCATCCCCGCCCCAGTCGGCGGCCAGGGCCGCACAGAGAGCCTGCGTACGTTCCGCCATCGACCCGGGGAATCGATGTACGGCGGGCGTCTGCTTGAACACCTCGGCGAACGCCTCGGGATCCTGCCCGGCGATGGTCGCCGCGTCGAACGCGCCGAGCCGGGCCCGGATCTTCGCCGGTCCGGCGAACGCCGTCTCCATCGGCACTTGCTGATCGAGCAACATCCCCACGAGCAGCGCGAGCGGCTCCTCCGACAACAGTCGATCGGCGTCGGCATCCCCCGTGATATGCAACTCCCGCATGACAGGAGTTTAGGCGGGGTGGGTTTCGATACGCCGCCTGCGGCGGCTACTCAACCACCGAGTTCATTCAGCGTCGGTGGATGGGCAACTCGGCGGGGGTTCG
>CBFGZU010000018.1:0-28320 GCA_965653335.1 uncultured Pseudolysinimonas sp. | reverse complement strand
GCATCCGCCATCGCGCCGCCGGTCGGCGCCGGCACCGCCGCGACCGCGACGAGCACCGCGACCCCGCCCGCGAATGCACCCAGCGTCAGCTTCCGGCGTCGCGGCCCCCATCCCGACCAGACCGCGGTGAGCCGGGCGACAGGTTCGTCGAGCCGCTCCGACACGCCGTCGGGAAGCAACGTCGTGAGCCAGAGCGGAAGAGCGCCGCGAGGCATCTCGTCGCCGGGATCGGGCTCGCGCGGCCTCTCCAGGCGAGTCACGACGACGTCTCCCTCATCCGCGTCGAAGCGCACCGGGGTCGCGGATGCGACGTCGAAGAGCCGTGCCGCGAGCTCGCGGGGCGACTCGGCAGCGATCGCCAGGCCCCTCGCGGCCGACCCACCCGAACCGGCGACGCGCGCGAGCACGAGGGCCGCGATCCCGCGCAGTGCCTCCCGATCGGAGAGCACCCCCGGCATCCTCTCGAGGATGACCTCGGGGCCACCCGCGGCGAAGAGGTGCGCCTGACCGAAGCCGATGAGCGTCGGCGACCCGTCTTCGCGGAAGCAGATCGTCGCGAGAGAGAGGCTCCCGTGGGCGACACCGGCGGCATGGATGCGGTCGATCGCCGCCGCGATGGGCGCGAGGATCGTCACCACCTCGCCGGCGTCCAGACCGTCGCGCCTCTCGAGAAGGTCGGCGAGCGTGCCGTTCGGCAGTCGCTCGAGCACGAGCACCGTCTCGTTTTCATCGACCGAGACATCGACGAGGGCGACGACGTGCTCGCCCGCGGCGCGCTCGAGCGCCTCGATCTCGACCGTCGCGGACGGATCGTCCGCCGCGGTGACCTTGAGCACGACCGTGCGGCCCTCGTCGAAGCCGAGCAGCAGGCGGGCCCGATCACCATGCCCCGCCGAACGCAAGAGCCGGTATCCCGCGACATCCTCCACCATTCGATGCTCGCGGGAAGAGGACGCGCGTCGCTCCGTGCGGCGCGCCCTGTGGATGCCGGCCGCACCGCACGAGCGGTGAAGGGGCCGCGCGGGTAGGCTCGACACGTGGTCGACTACGTCGTCACGGGGCTAAGCGCCAACTCCGTGCCGTATTCCACTGCCCTCGAGATGCAGCGTGCCACGCACGCGGATGTCGCGAGCGGCAGGGCGCCAGACACCGTCCTTCTTCTGGAGCATCCGTCGGTCTACACCGCGGGAAAGCGCACCGAGGACCACGAACGCCCCACCGACGGCACCCCGGTCATCGACGTCGATCGTGGCGGCAAGATCACCTGGCACGGTCCGGGCCAACTCGTCGGCTACCCGATCGTGCGGCTCGCCGACCCGATCGATGTCGTCGCGTACGTGCGGCGGCTCGAGGGCATGCTCATCGACGTGCTCGCCGAGTTCGGCATCCCCGGTGAGCGCATCGACGGCCGCAGCGGGGTGTGGCTGCGCGGTCGCGACAAGATCGGTGCGATCGGCATCCGCGTCGCCGATGGGGTGACCATGCACGGCTTCGCTTTGAACTGCTCCAACTCGTTCGACGCCTACCGGGCGATCATCGCGTGCGGCATCGTCGAGGCCGGTGCCACGAGCATCAGCCGCGAACTCGGCCGGGAGATCACTCCGGAGGACGTCGTGCCACTCATCGAGAAGCACTTCGTCGCGAACCTCGCCCCATCGCTGGCCTCCCTCGCAACGTCCGCGGCATCCGAAAGGGTGCCCGCATGACGGTGACCAACGGGGCCGCGACCCAGCTCGGCCACGACGGCCGCAAACTGCTGCGTCTCGAGGTGCGCAACGCCGAGACGCCGATCGAGCGCAAGCCCGAATGGATCAAGACCCGCGCCAAGATGGGCCCCGAATACACGGCACTGCACAGCCTCGTGAAAGACGAGGGGCTGCACACGGTCTGTCAGGAAGCCGGCTGCCCGAACATCTACGAGTGCTGGGAAGACCGCGAGGCGACCTTCCTCATCGGCGGCAGCCAGTGCACGAGACGGTGCGACTTCTGCCAGATCGACACGGGCAAGCCCGCCGACTACGACACCGACGAGCCGCGGCGCGTCGCCGAGTCGGTGACCCGCATGGGCCTGCGCTACGCGACCGTCACGGGTGTCGCACGCGACGACCTGCCGGATGAGGGTGCCTGGCTGCACGCTGAGACGGTGCGCGCGATTCACGCCGCCAACCCCGGAACGGGCGTCGAGATCCTCGCGACCGACTTCTCGGGCAACCCCGACCTGCTCGGCGAGGTGTTCTCGAGCCGTCCCGAGGTCTTCGCCCACAACGTCGAGACGGTGCCGCGCATCTTCAAGCGCATCCGCCCGGCGTTCCGCTACGAGAAGAGCCTCGACGTTCTCACGCAGGCGCGCGCCGCGGGTCTCATCACCAAGTCGAACCTCATCCTCGGGATGGGTGAGACCCGCGAAGAGGTCAGCCAGGCGCTCCACGACCTCCACGATGCCGGTACCGATATCATCACGATCACCCAGTACTTGCGCCCCTCGGCGCGTCACCTGCCGGTCGACCGCTGGGTGAACCCGGCGGAGTTCGTCGAGATGAAGGACGAAGCCGAAGCCATCGGATTCCTCGGAGTGCTCGCGGGGCCGCTCGTGCGCTCGTCGTACCGCGCCGGCCGGCTGTGGGCGCGCTCGATGATGGCGAAGGGCCGCGACATCCCGCAGCACCTGCAGCACCTCGCGGATGCCGAGCTCGGCTTCGCGCAAGCGGTGTCGTAGCTGGGTTCTCCTGAGTAGCGTCAGCGGCGCGGACGCGTGCCGAAGGGCCTTATCGTTGATCCCATGGCACGCCCCACCACTGCTTCGACGAAGGAACCCGGCCGCTTGAAGCAGATGTGGCAGGTGTTCCAGATGACCCGCCGCTTCGACGGCACCATCGTCCTGTATCTGCTGCTCGCCTTCCTCGCGCCGGTCGGCGCCGGCATCGTGCTGGCGGTGATCTTCGGTGCCGGCAACCCCGTGCTGTGGATCCTCTACATCGTCGCGGGCGTGCTCGCCGGCGTGCTGCTCACCCTCATCGTGCTCGGCCGCCGCGCCGAGAAGGCTGCGTTCTCGCAGATCGAGGGTCAGGCCGGAGCCGTCGGCGCCGTGCTCAAGAGTTCGCTGCGCCGCTCCTGGACGGGCAACGAGATTCCGATCAACTTCAACAAGACGCAGGATGCCGTCTACCGCGCTGTCGGCAAGGGCGGTGTCGTGCTGATCGGCGAGGGTCCGCGCACCCGCACGCAGCCGATGCTCGACAAGGAGCGCGCCAACGTGCGACGCATCCTGCCCGAGGTTCCGGTGCACCTGATCTACGTCGACGCGAACGACCCGGATGCCACGTCGCTGCACCGCATCGTGCCGACCCTCGCCAAATTCAAGCGAGCGCTCAACAAGTCGGAGATTCAGGCGGTGTCGAACCGCCTGCAGTCGCTCGGTAAAGGCGGCCTGCCGATCCCGAAGGGGATCGACCCGCAACGCGTTCGTGCCCCCCGCCCCCGCTAAAACTCACCGAGGGGTCGCCTTTCGGGTTCTCCACGCACGAATAGCCCCCAACAGCGACCCTTCGCGAAGTGAAAGTCGCCTAAACGCGTACCAGCAGGGTGCCAGCGAGCCGATCATGCACGCCTCGCTGGTCGGCATCCCAGATCACCGCGGGCACGAAGAGGCACACGAGAAGGGTGCGCACGAGCGCACGCCACGGCGCGAGCCGCCCAGGGCTGAGCGGCACGACGCGCATCCCGAGCAGCAGATGGCCGATACCGCCGTTCAGCACGAGCAAAAACACCAGTTGGATGCCTGCGAACAACGCGAGCGTGATGAAGCCGTTCGTCTGCCACGGTCCCGACGCGAAGAACGCGATCGAGATGGCGGATGCGATCGCCCAGTCGATGGCGAGAGCGGCGATCCGGCGGCCGGGACGAGCGAGCGATCGTGGGCCCGACTCGGGCAGCCCGAGTCGCTCCCCCGGCCAGCGCTGATCGGCCGGTTCGCTCACGTCTCCAGCCTAGAGTCTCGCTACACCGGCGTTTCGCGCCCGCCGCTCGACCCGACGCCCGCCTGGTACCCGACCGAGACTCTCCCCGCGACCAGCCCGGCACCCGACCCGCGACCAGCCCGGCGTAACATCCCGGAAACAATCCGGTCACCCTCGGGAAACGGCCCTCGCCTAGCCTCGGACGGAGGCTGCGCCCTGCAGCCCTGCCCGTATCACAGGCCCTAACGGAGTAACTCCTATGTCCACCCCTCTGTTCAGCGACTCCTCCGAGGTGCTGAAGTTCATCAAGGACACGGATGTCAAGTTCCTCGACATCCGATTCACCGACCTTCCCGGCATCCAGCAGCACTTCAACATCCCGGCGTCGACCGTCGATGAGGAGTTCTTCTCGGTCGGCCAGCTGTTCGACGGGTCGTCGATCCGCGGCTTCCAGTCGATCCACGAATCCGACCTGCAGCTCATCCCGGACATCTCGACGGCGTTCGTCGACCCGTTCCGCACGGAGCGCACCCTCGTGATCGTCTTCGACATCTACAACCCGCGCAACGGCGAGATCTACTCGCGCGACCCGCGTCAGGTCGCCAAGAAGGCCGAGAAGTACCTCGCGTCGACCGGCATCGCCGACACCGCGTTCTTCGCGCCCGAAGCCGAGTTCTTCATCTTCGACGACGTCAAGTTCGAGGTGAAGCAGAACAAGAGCTACTACGAGGTCGACAGCTCGGAAGCCGCCTGGAACTCCGGCCGCGACGAAGAAGGCGGCAACCTCGCCAACAAGACCCCGTACAAGGGCGGCTACTTCCCCGTCACCCCGGTCGACCAGCACGCCGACCTGCGCGACGACATCGTGCTGAAGCTCATCGACGTGGGCCTCGAGGTCGAGCGCTCGCACCACGAGGTCGGCACCGCGGGCCAGGGCGAGATCAACTACAAGTTCGACACGATGGTGCACGCCGCCGACGACATCCTGAAGTTCAAGTACATCGTCAAGAACACGGCACTCGAGTGGGGCAAGGTCGCGACCTTCATGCCGAAGCCGCTCATGGGCGACAACGGCTCGGGCATGCACACGCACCAGTCGCTGTGGAACGACGGCAAGCCGCTGTTCTACGACGAGAAGGGCTACGGCGGCCTGAGCGACATCGCCCGTTGGTACATCGGCGGCATCCTCAAGCACGCCCCGTCGCTCGCGGCATTCACCAACCCGACGGTCAACTCCTACCACCGGCTCATCCCCGGCTTCGAGGCGCCCGTCAACCTCGTGTACTCGGCCGGCAACCGGTCGGCGTCGATCCGCATCCCGATCACCGGTACCAACCCGAAGGCGAAGCGCATCGAGTTCCGGGCGCCCGACTCGTCGGGCAACCCGTACCTCGCCTTCGCCGCCCAGCTGATGGCGGGCATCGACGGCATCAAGAACAAGATCGAGCCGCACGAGCCCGTCGACAAGGACCTCTACGAGCTGCCGCCCGAGGAGGCGAAGAACATCCCGCAGCTTCCGGGTTCGCTCGGTGAGGCGCTCGACGCGCTCGAGGCCGACCACGACTACCTGCTCGAAGGTGGCGTGTTCACGCAGGACCTCGTCGACACGTGGATCGACTACAAGCGTGAGAAGGAGCTTCTCCCCTTCGCGCAGCGGCCGCACCCCTTCGAGTACGAGCTCTACTTCGGGGTCTGATCCTCGCTTTCACGCACGGGCCGCGCTCCCTCGGGGTGCGGCCCGTCGCGTTGCGTGCCCCTCAGCCGGGTTGGTCCGCCTTTTGCGAATCCGGCCGCAAGATTCGCTACGGCACGATTCGCACAAGGCGGACCAACCGGAATGGCGGCTCAGCCGTCGCCGTAGAAACTCTTCTCGAACACCTGACGGGCGAGTCGGGTGGTGCGCAGGTAGTCCTCCTCGAGCCGGGACGCGCTGCCGGGAGGGTATTCCAGGAGCCGCGCGACGCCGTCGAGTTGCCGACGATCGGTCGGCAGCACGTCGGCGGTTCTCGCGGTCCACAGCGTCATCGCCGACCGGGCCCGCGACGCGATGATCCACGCCGCGCGGAGCTTGGCGGCGTCGGCAGCGGGCACCAGCCCGGCGTCGACCGCGGCGGCGAGAGCCCGCAGCGTGGACGTCGTGCGCAGTCCCTCCACGGACGCGGCGTGCTGCAACTGCAGCAACTGCACGAACCATTCGACATCCGACAGCGACCCGCGACCGAGTTTGAGGTGCCGCGCCGGGTCGGCGCCCTGCGGCAGGCGTTCGGATTCGACGCGGGCCTTGATGCGCTTCACCTCCCGCACGTCGGCGGGCGAGATCTCGCTCGGGTACCGGATCTCGTCGGCGAGTTCCTCGAACGCGGTGAGCACCGGCCGGTCGCCGACGACTCCGCGCGCGCGCAACAGCGCCTGCGCTTCCCAGGTGAGCGACCACCGCGCGTAATAGGCGCGATACGAGTCGAGCGACCGCACGATCGCCCCGTTCTTGCCTTCGGGGCGGAGCCCGAGGTCGAGGTCGAGCGGCAGCCGGAGGTCTTCGGTGAGCCGACTGAGTTCGTGCACGATGTGTTCGGCCCGACGTTGGGCCTCCTCGTCGTCGACGCCCGCCGCCCGGTAGACGTACATGATGTCGGCGTCGCTGCCGAACCCGAGTTCCGCTCCGCCGTACCGGCCCATCGCGATGATGCCGAACTCGATCCCGTCGCCGAAGCGATGTACGAGGGCGAGCACTCCGGTCAGGAGCGCGGTGGTGACGTCGCTGAGGCCCCTGCCGAGTTCGTCGACGGTGATGACCCCGAGGATCGCGCCGAGGGCCAGTCGCAGCACTTCGCGGCGGCGGGCCGTGCGCAGAGCGGCCGCGGCGGCATCCTGGTCGTCCCAGTGACGCGCGACGGTCGCCGCGGTCTCTTCGAGCAACAATTCCCGCGGCCGGGGGGCGAGTTCGCCGTCGGTTTCGAGCCACATGACCGATTCCGGGATGCGCTCGAGCAGCACGCCGACGAATCTCGACCCCGACAGCACCTCGGTCAGTCGATGTGCCGCGCCCGACGAGTCCCGCAGCATCCGCAAGAACCAGTACGCCTCCCCCAGGTCGTCGGAGAGGCGGCGGAAGGCCAGCAGGCCGGCGTCGGGATCGGCGCCTTCTGAGAACCACTGAAGCATCACCGGCAGCAGATTGCGCTGGATCTGCGCCCGCCGCGACACCCCCGACGTGAGGGCCGCGATGTGGTGCAGGGCGCCGCGCGGATCGCGGAAACCGACACCCGCGAGCCGCGCCTCCGCCTGCTCGCTGCTGAGTGCCGAACCGTCGTCGGGCAGCGCCGCCACCGCCGAGAGCAGCGGGCGGTAGAACAGCCGCTCGTGCAGCGTGCGCACCTCGTGCTTGACCTTCTGCCACTCCTCGACGATCCCGTCGGCCGTCGTGGCGAGCCCCGACGCGCGGGCCAGCACACGCAACTGCCCCTCCTCACGGGGCATGAGGTGGGTACGCCGCATCCGGGACAGCTGGATGCGGTGCTCCAGCAAGCGCAGGAACCGGTAGTCGCGAGCGAATCCGGCCGCTTCGACCCGCCCGATGTAGCCGTTTTCGGCGAGTGCCAGGAGGGCGTCGAGGGTCGAGCGTTGCCGCACCGCGGGGTCGGCTTGGCCGTGCACGAGTTGCAGCAGCTGGATGGTGAACTCGACGTCGCGCAGCCCCCCCGGCCCGAGCTTCAACTGGATGTCGACCTCGTCCGGCGGAATGTGCGCCGTGACTCGTTCCCGCATCCCCTGCACCGATTCGACGAAGTTCTCGCGCGACGCGCTCGACCACACCAGTGGCGCGACCGCGGCGACGTAGCGCTCCCCCAGGCTGAGGTCGCCGGCGAGCGGCCGGGCCTTGAGCAGCGCCTGGAACTCCCACGACTTCGCCCAGCGCTCGTAGTAGGCGAAGTGCGAATCGAGGGTGCGCACGAGCGCGCCGTCCTTGCCTTCGGGGCGGAGGTTGGCATCCACCTCCCACAGCGGCGGCTCGAGCGCGATTTCGGCGAGGCCGCGCATCGTCTCGCGGGCGAGAGCCGTCGCGATCTCGACGTCGCGGTCGCTTCCCTCGGTGACGAAGATGACGTCGACATCGCTGAGGTAGTTGAGTTCGCGCGCACCCGACTTCCCCATCCCGATGATCGCCAGCGGCGTCGTCGCGACCTCCTCGGCGGGGAACCTCGTCGCCGCCCGCGGCGAGGCTGAAGAACTCAATGAGCGGCGGGCGAGAGCGAGCGACGCGTCGAGCGCCGCCCCGGCCAGGTCGGCAAGTCCGGCGGCGACACGGTCCACGATCGCGCTGCCATCGGGCTGCTCGAGATCCCAGGCCGCCAGGCGCACGAGTTCGGCGCGATAAGCGGTGCGGAGCGCGTTCCAGGCGGCCTCGCCTTCCACTCCGTCGACGGCGGCGAGCAGTACGGCGCCGACGACATCGGCGTCGGCCGGTGCGCCGAGGGGCGCGCGGAAGACGGCGAGATGCTCCGGATGCCGTTCCAGAAAGGACGCCAGCCCCGACGACGCCCCCAGCACGCGGATGAGGCGCTCGGTGGCCGCGAGATCCTTCAGAATCGCATCCATCGCTTGCGGTGCCGCCGCTCGGAGCACCCCCGCCAGACGGAGCGCCTGATCCGGGTCGGCGGCGAGGGCGAACATCGTGGCCACGGCATCCGGCATCGCCTCAAGCGCATCGCGCGCCGCGCCGAGGTCGGCGAAGCCGAGCTTCGCCAGCTCGGTGAGCGTCGTCGTCGTCCGCGCCATGTGGTGCTCTTCCGGCATGCGGGCCGGATTAGAGGATCTCGAGGTTGCTCTCGAGTTCGAACGGCGTGACCTGGGCCCGGTAGCCGGCCCATTCCCGACGCTTGTTGGCGAGCACATACTCGAACACGTGCTCGCCGAGGGTCTCCGCGACCAGCTCGCTGTCCTCCATGAGGCCCAGCGCGTGGTCGAGGGATGCCGGCAAACTGCCGTAGCCGAGCGCCTTACGTTCCGCGGGCGTCATGCTCCAGACATCGCCCTCGGCTTCGGCCGGCAGCTCGTATCCGTTCTCGATGCCTTTGAGTCCCGCAGCGAGAAGGAGCGCGTACGACAGGTACGGGTTGGCCGCGGAGTCGATCGCGCGATACTCGACGCGCGCGCTCTGGCCCTTGCCGGGCTTGTAGAGCGGCACGCGCACGAGAGCCGACCGGTTGTTGTGACCCCAGGTGATGTAGCTCGGTGCCTCGTCGCCGCCCCACAGTCGCTTGTAGGAGTTGACGAACTGGTTGGTGACGGCGGTGATCTCCGGGGCGTGGTGCAGCAGGCCGGCGACGAACTGCCGGCCGATCTTCGAGAGCTGGTACTGACCCGACGCATCGAAGAACGCGTTCGCGTCGCCCTCGAAGAGCGACATGTGGGTGTGCATGCCCGACCCGGGATGTCCCGAGAGCGGCTTGGGCATGAAGGTCGCGTAGACGCCCTGCTCGATCGCGACCTCTTTCACGACCGTGCGGAAGGTCATGATGTTGTCGGCAGTCGTGAGGGCGTCGGCGTAGCGGAGGTCGATCTCGTTCTGCCCCGGTCCCGCCTCGTGGTGACTGAACTCGACGGAGATGCCGAGGTCTTCGAGCATCCGCACCGAGCGCCGCCGGAAGTCGTTGGCGGTGCCCCCGGGCACGTTGTCGAAGTAGCCGGCGGAGTCGACGGGAACCGGAACCCCGTTCTCGACCTTGCTCGACTTGAGCAGGTAGAACTCGATCTCGGGGTGCGTGTAGAAGGTGAAGCCGCGGTCGGCGGCGTTCGCGAGGGCGCGCTTGAGCACGTTGCGCGGGTCGGCGACGGCGGGCTGCCCGTCGGGGGTCGTGATGTCGCAGAACATCCGGGCGGTCGGGTCGATCTCACCGCGCCACGGCAGGGTCTGGAACGTCGAGGGGTCGGGGTGCGCGAGCACATCCGCCTCGTTGGTGCGGGTCAGCCCTTCGATCGCGGAGCCGTCGAATCCGACACCCTCATTGAATGCGCCCTCGACTTCGGCGGGCGCGAGGGCGACCGACTTGAGGGTGCCCACGACGTCGGTGAACCACAGGCGCACGAACTTGACACCGCGTTCCTCGATGGTGCGAAGAACGAAGTCGCGCTGCTTGTCCACTCTGCTCCTTTTCTGCGCCGCCGCTTCTGCGGCGCAGGCCGCTCCGCCGACCGCACGCGAGCGCTCGGCTCCGCTGGGTCCTTTCGGTACTTCGTCCCGGGTCATTGCGACCGTCATTAGGCTAGCAACATGCCTCGTCTGCGATTGGCGCTCGCCCAGTCCAATCCGATCGTCGGGGACTTCGCCGGCAACACCGAGAAGATCGTCGCCGCCGCTCGGGACGCGTGGGAGGCCGGCGCCGACCTGTTGCTGACCGGCGAGATGGCGCTCAGCGGCTATCCGATCGAGGATCTGGCCGCACAACCGAGTTTCCTGCGAGCCGCCCGCGCCGCCGTCGACGCCCTGCCCGCGCGGCTCGTCGCCGAGGGCCTCGGCGACCTCGTGGTCGTGGTCGGCCATCCCGACGGACCGTTCGAGCCGCGTCTGCTCGGCACCTCGAACGCCCCGACGGCGATCGCGCAGAACTGCGCCTCGGTCATCCAGGGCGGCGTCATCCGAGCGCGCTACGCGAAGCATCACCTGCCCAACTACTCGGTGTTCGACGAGTACCGGGTCTTCATCCCGGGCGACGAGCTGCTCGTGCTGCGCATCGGTCGCAAGGGTGCAGCGGGAGTGGATGTCGCGGTCGTCGTCTGCGAGGACCTGTGGCGCGACGGCGGTCCCGTCGGCCGTGTCCTCGACGCCGACGCCGGGCTGCTGCTGGTGCTCAACGCCTCGCCGTACGAACGCGACAAAGACGAGGTGCGACTCCCCCTCGTGACCCGTCGCGCGATCGAGACCGACACGATCGTCGCCTACGTCAACCTCGTCGGCGGTCAGGACGATCTGGTGTTCGACGGCGATTCGGTCGTCGTCGACGGAAACGGCACCATCCTGGGTCGCGCGCCGCAGTTCCGCGAACACCTTCTCGTCGTCGACGTCGATCCGGCACCGGCGGAGCCCGACCACATCCCCCCGTCCGACGTGCTGCGGGTCGAGATCACTGCCCGCGGCGACGACGTCGGCCCCGTCGGGAGGGATGTCGCCGAGCTGCCCGACGACCGCGAGCAACTCTGGAACGCCCTCGTGCTGGGCGTACGCGACTATGTCGAGAAGAACGGCTTCCCGTCGGTCGTGCTCGGCGTCTCGGGCGGCATCGATTCGAGTGTCTGCGCCGCGATCGCGGCCGACGCGATCGGAGCCGAACGGGTCTACGGCATCTCGATGCCGTCGCGCTACTCCTCGGAAGGCTCCGTCGACGACGCTGCCGACCTCGCGGCGCGAATCGGCTTTCACTACTGGGTCGAGCCGATCGGCGACATCGTCGCCGTCATCGAGACGCAGCTCGGGCTCGACGGAGTGGCGGCCGAGAACGTGCAAGCGCGCGTACGCGGCATGTTGTGGATGGCGGAGTCGAATCGCAACGGACACCTCGCCCTCACCAACGGCAACAAGACCGAGGTGTCGGTGGGCTACTCGACGATCTACGGCGACACCGCGGGTGGGTTCGCCCCTATCAAGGACGTTCCCAAGACCCTCGTCTGGGAGCTCGCGACGTGGCGCAACGAGCACGCCGTCGCCCGGGGTCAGACACCGCCCATCCCGGAGAGTTCGATCGCCAAGCCGCCGAGCGCCGAGCTGCGACCCGACCAGACCGACCAGGACACCCTGCCGCCCTATCCCCTGCTCGACGCCATCCTCGAGCTGTATGTGACCCAGCGTCTCGGCCGGGAAGACATCGTCGCCGCGGGATACGAGCGCGCCACGGTCGAGTTCGTCGCGAACCTCGTCGACCGCGCCGAGTGGAAGCGTCGTCAGGGCGCGATCGGCCCGAAGGTGTCGGGCATGGCGTTCGGCCGCGACCGCCGTCTGCCGATCACGTCCCGCCCGGCGGGCTGACTCGGGTCGCACTAGCCTGGAGCCATGGCAGACGACGTCGTCAAACGCGTGCGCACCCGACATTTCCACAACGCCAAGCAGCAGGGCATCAAGATCACCGGCCTCACGTCGTACGACATGTTGACCGCCGCGATCTTCGACAGGGCGGGCATCGACTTCCTGCTGGTCGGCGACTCGGCGGGCAACAACGTGCTCGGCTACGACACGACGGTTCCGGTGACCCTGGATGACCTCATCCCGCTCACCCGCGGGGTCGCGAGCGCCGCCAAGCGGGCGTTCGTCGTCGCCGACATGCCGTTCGGGTCGTATGAGACGTCAGCCGACGAGGCGCTGCACACGGCGTTCCGTTTCATGAAGGAGACGGGCGCGCATGCCGTGAAACTCGAGGGCGGGGTGCGGAGCGCCGAGCAGATCCGTCGCATCGTCTCGGCGGGGATCCCGGTCATGGCGCACATCGGGTTCACGCCGCAGAGCGAGCATCAGCTCGGGGGCCATGTCATCCAAGGTCGCGGTGAGTCGGGAATCGAGGCGCTCCTCACCGATGCCCGCGCGGTCGAAGCGGCGGGCGCGTTCGCCGTCGTGCTCGAGATGGTGCCGAACGAGGCGGCGAAGCGCGTGACCGCCGAACTGTCCATTCCCACGATCAGCGTCGGTGCCGGCCCGCACTGCGACGGTCAGCTGCTCGTCTGGACGGACTGGGCGGGGCTGACGACCGGTCGCATCCCGAAGTTCGTCAAGCAGTACGCGAACATCGCGCACGTGCTCGGGGATGCCGCAACGGCCTGGGCTGCGGATGTGGCGTCGGGCGCCTACCCGGCACCCGAGCACTCCTACGACGACTGACGTGCCGAACGCCGTCGTCGGAATGGCCGGGTGGGTCTACCCGCCCTGGCGCGGCACGTTCTATCCGGCGGGACTTCGGCAGGCGGACGAGCTCGCGCACGCCGCGACGCGCGTCACGTCGCTCGAAATCAACACCTCGTTCTATGCCACACCCCGACGCGACTCGTGGGCCGCGTGGCGCGACGCCGTGCCCGAGGGATTCGTCTTCGCGGTCAAGGCTCCCCGATTCGTGACCGCCATCAGGAAGCTGCGCGACGTCGCCGAGCCCGTCGCGCGATTCCTCGACTCGGGCGTGCTCGACCTCGGGCGGAAACTCGGACCCGTCCTGTGGCAGACCCCCGCCGATCTGCCGTACGAGGCGTCGACCGTCGAGACCTTCCTCGGCATCCTCCACGGAACGGGGCTGCGTCACGCCCTCGAGGTGCGGCATCCGTCGTTCGACTGCCGCGCGTTCCGTGACCAGGCAGCGGCGGCGGGCGTCGCGGTCGTGCTGAGCGACACCGAGAACGGCTGGCCGGTACTCGACTGGCCCACCGCCGGCTTCGCGTACGCCCGATTGCACGGCGACCTCGATCGCTACCCCGACGGATACGGCGCGGCGGGCACCCGACCATGGGCCGACTGGATTCGCGCCCAACTCGCGGCCGGTCGAGACGCGTACGTCTACTGCGTCACCGAGAACAAGGTGCACTCGCCCCGCGACGCCGAGTCGCTTCTCGCCGCGCTCTCGCGCTAACTGTCTTCGGCCGCTTCCTCGGCCGCCCAGGCCCGCGCGCGCTCTCGCGCGATCTCGGGAGCGCGCGCCGCGTCTTCGCGGCTGGCGTACGGCCCGTCGCGGTCGGATCCGAGGGACTGCGGCCCCTCCTCGACCTCACCGGTCTTGTGGTTGTACCACCACTCGCTCATGATCTTCAGCCTACGCTCGGTACGCTCGATTCATGCCTCGCGACGATGCCGGATTCCTCCTCCCGGGACGCGTCGGACCGTCCCGCCGGGTGCCTGATCGCATTCCGCGACCCGAATACGTCGGGCGACCGGCCCCTCGCCCCTATACGGGTGACGACCGGTACGACGCCGACGAGGTGGAACGCATCCGCGCGGCCGGGCGCATCGCCGCGCAAGCGGTCGAGGCCGTCGGCGCCGCCATCCGCCCGGGCGTGACCACCGACGAGCTGGATGCCGTCGGGCACGAGTTCCTCGTCGCGCACGACGCCTATCCGTCGGCGCTCGGCTACCGGGGCTTCCCCAAATCGATCTGCACATCGGTGAACGAAGTGATCTGCCACGGCATCCCCGATGACACCGTGTTGCGGGACGGTGACATCGTCAAAGTCGACATCACCGCGTTCAAGGACGGAATGCACGGCGACCTCTGCGCCGCCTTCGGCGTCGGCGAGGTCGCCGCCGAGGCCGCCGCGCTCATCGAGCGCACCCGCGAAGCGTTGACCCGCGGCATCCGGTCGGTCGCACCGGGCCGCGAGATCAACGTCATCGGTCGCGCGATCGAGAGTTACGCGAGCCGTTTCGGCTACGGCGTCGTGCGCGACTACACCGGCCACGGCGTCGGCGAGACGTTCCACTCGGGACTCATCGTGCCGCACTACGACGCCGCCCCCGATCACGCCACCGTGATGGAGCCGGGGATGGTCTTTACGATTGAGCCGATGCTGACGGTCGGAACCCCCGAACACCCCGGCACGATCGACGGGGAGGAGTGGCAGGACGGCTGGACGGTCGTCACGCGCGACCGTCGGCTGACGGCGCAGTTCGAGCATACGATCGTCGTCACCGACCACGGCTCCGATGTACTGACCCTGCCATGAGGAAGGATGCCGGCATGGCGACGAGCACCCTCGCGATCGGAATCGATGTCGGCGGAACAGGGATTAAGGGCGCCCTCGTGGATATCTCGACCGGGGAGCTGGCGAGCGAGCGCATCAAGGTTCCGACGCCCGACGGTGGCGAACCGTCGGACATCGTCACCGAGGTCGCCGCGATGGTCGAGCGGTTCGGCGACAGCACCGGCACGGTTCCCGTCGGGGTGTGCTTCCCCGCGGTCGTCATCGAAGGCCACACGATGTCGGCGGCCAACGTCTCTCAGCGCTGGATCGGTCTCGCCGCCGAGGCGTTGTTCGAACGGACCCTCAACCGCGACATTGTGTTCGTCAACGACGCCGACGCCGCGGGGATCGCCGAGTTGCGGTTCGGCGCGGCGCGAGATCGACGCGGCCTCGTCATCATGACGACACTGGGCACCGGCATCGGCAGTGCCCTGCTCTATGACGGTGTGCTCATTCCCAACACCGAACTCGGTCACCTCGAGATCGACGGTCGCGATGCCGAGCGACGGGCCTCGTTCGCCGCGAAGGAGCGCGGGCATCTCAGCTGGGCGCGGTGGGCGGAACGCCTCCAGCGCTACTACGAGACACTCGAGATGCTCTTCTCCCCGCAACTGTTCGTCGTCGGCGGAGGGGTCTCGAAGGAGGCCGACCAGTTCTTGCCGCTCCTCACGCTGCGCACTCCGATCGTGCCCGCCGAGTTGCGGAACAATGCCGGAATCCTCGGTGCCGCCTGGCTCGCCGCCCGTTAGCGCGTGCGGACGCCGATCGACGACGTCTCGTTAGTGTTTCGTCATATTTCGGTTATGTGAAGTTCTGGGCGCAGGGGAAGACAAACGCTCCCGATGTCCGCTACCGTCAATGCACAGTTGCTCCGAACGACGGAGTCTTGCGCCAGAAAGCAGTACGTAATGCCCAGTGGAACCGTGAAGTGGTTCAATGCCGAAAAGGGTTTCGGCTTCATTGTCCCGGACGACGGATCGCAAGATCTGTTCGCCCACTACTCAGCGATCGAGGCATCGGGCTACCGGTCCCTCGAAGAGGGCCAGAAGGTCACGTTCGAGGTCGCGCAGGGTCCCAAGGGCCCGCAGGCCGCGAGCATCAAGATCGCCTGATCCCACCATCCCTGCGAACGCGTCGTCCCTCGGGCGACGCGTTCGTCGTTTCCGGGGCTTCCTCCACCGACCGCACGTTCATGCGTACGGCTGGGGTGCAAACGGGTCGGCCGATACGCCGGGTTCTGTCCCCAGCCGCTCTGCTTTCACAGAGCCTGCTGAGTGACGGCCATCTCTCTCGGGACTACGTTGCCGCAGCCCTCTAGCGGTCTACCCGGGAACTCGGGGGGCCCCGTCAAGCGTTCCCTGTCTGACCTTGCACCAGGCGAGGTTTACCCAGCGAGCCCGATCACTCGGGCCCCTGGTGGTCTCTTACACCACCGTTTCACCCTTACCGACTTGCACGTCCCTCGAAAGGTCCGGTCAAGCAGGCGGTCTGCTCTCTGTTGCACTTTCTCGCGGATCACTCCGGGTGGGTGTTACCCACCGCCCTGCCCTGTGGTGCCCGGACGTTCCTCGGCATCCGGCACGCATTCACGAAGAATGCGACCCGGACGACGCGACCGTCTGGCCGGCCCGTTTGCCCCTCCAGGCTACCGGACTCGGCTCAGGGAACCTCGGGCCGAGCGAACGAGAGTTTCTTGTCCATCGATTCGTTCGCGAGCCGGTCGGCCCGGGCGTTCTCCAGCCGAGGGATCCACTCGAAGGCGACCGGCGTTCCCGATAGGAGCCGGCGGGCCTCCGCCGCGAGGTCGGCCATGTCGGGATGCTTGATCTTCCACCGCCCGCTCATCTGCTCGACGACGAGTTTCGAGTCGAGCCGGATGTGCAGTTCGGCGTCCGAATCGATCGCGAGGGCGCGAGTGACTCCCGCGATCATCCCGGAGTACTCAGCGACATTGTTGGTCGCGACACCGACGTAGACCCCGAGCTCCGCGAGCACTTCTCCCGTGGCCTCGTCGATGACGACCGACCCGCCCGCGGCGATGCCCGGGTTGCCCCGCGATCCACCGTCTGCCTCGACGATGAGTCGCCGCGTCACCGGCCCGCCTCCGCGGTGCCGCTCGGCAGCCCCGACTCCGCCGTGCGAACGAGAACGGCATTCGAGTCGGGACACAGGATGACGTCGTCCGGCGCCGCCGCACGGATCGTGATCATGTCGGTCGCCGCGAGCGCCACCCCGCTCGCGCTCGACACTCCCCCACGCAAGTGCGATGCCCCCGTGCCGTAACGCTCGCGCTGTTTCTCGTAGAGGGCGAGGAGGTCGGCGGGGACTTTCGCCGCGATCGCGCGCCGATCCGCGGTGACCTGCGTCCGCTCCGCCTCGATCTCGGCGAGCCCCGCGTCGCGCGCCGCAATGGCCTCGGCGACCGCGGCGGTGAGGGCCGACAGTTCGCCGTCGGTCGCGGCGAGATCGGCCTCCCGCTGTTCGAGCGTCTCCATGACGGCGAGCTCGATGTCTTCGAGGTCGCTCTTGCGGCGCCCGAGGGACTCCAGCTCCTGCTCGAGCGCGGTGACGTCTTTCACCGATGCGCTCGTGTTCATTCGCTCCGCATCGCGGGCGATCCGCGCTCGCACGACCTCGACATCCGCTTCCGTGCGCGTGAGTTCGAGCCGCGAGTCTTCGACAGCGCCGGACTGTTCGGCGCGCGTGCGCTGCAGCCCGGTCTGCTTCGCGGTGAGAGCGTCGACGGTCTCGCGCTCGGGCAGCTTGTCGCTGCGGCGCGCGAGTTGCTGCAACCTCGTATCGAACGCTTGCAGGTCGAGGAGCAGCGCCTGGTGTTCGGGGGCGGCCTTCAGGCCCATTCGTTCTTCTTCCTCATCATTCGACCTCGCGCATCAGACGATCGCGAACTCCCACGGGTCGGTGCGCAGGTCGCTCACCGTCACATCCACACCCGGCAGGGCATCCCGAAGCTGTTCGGCCGCGACATCGAGCCACAGCCATTCGCTCGCCCAGTGCGACACGTCGACGAGCGCGGGCCCGCGCGACACGCGGGCGTTCTCTCGAGCCTCGGAGGCGGGATGGTGGCGCAAGTCACTCGTGATGTAGACGTCGGCCGCCAGGACATCGGGCAACGCGAGGTAGGCGTCGCCCGCTCCGGCACACAGCGCGACCCGGCTCACCGGACGGTCGTGCTCCCCGGCGACGCGCACGCCCTGAGCGGTCGCGGGCACGATGTCGGCCACTCGACGGGCCAGTCGTCCGAGTGTCATCGGCTCGGCGAGGTCACCCACCCGACCTATGCCGCGCGTGGCATCTGTCGCCGACGGCACGAGCGGACGAACATCGTGCAAGCCGAGACGGTCGGCGAGCACCGCGGAGGTTCCTGCCGATACGACGTCCGCGTTGGTGTGCGCGGCGAGCAGGGCGCAGTTCGCGCGGATGAGCCGAGCGAGGACCGCGCCCTTGTAACGCGTCTCGGCGACCGTCGTCACCCCGCGCAAGAGCAGCGGGTGGTGTACGAGCAGGAGGTCGGCGTGCGCGTCGATCGCTTCGTCGACGGTGTCGAGCACCGCGTC
Source organism: uncultured Pseudolysinimonas sp. (assembly GCA_965653335.1). Lineage (GTDB taxonomy): Bacteria > Actinomycetota > Actinomycetes > Actinomycetales > Microbacteriaceae > Pseudolysinimonas_A. The sequence goes on along the minus strand of CBFGZU010000018.1, from coordinate 10,085 downwards.
GACGGCGAGGTGGATGCGGCGCACCCGGGCGCCGGGATCACCCGACAGCAGCCCGACGGCATCCCACGGTTCCGCGCCGGAGACGGGCCAGAGCTCCTCGACGCACGCCTCGACGTCCGCGAGGGTGCGCCCGCTAGTGGTCATCCGTCGAGTCTACGAGCGCTCGTTCCTGGCGGCGGATGGTCGACACCGCGGTCGCGAGGGGAAGCAGGATGCCCAGGACGAGGGCGACGAGCACACCGATGTCGCTCGTCAGCAGCGGGTCGCCGTCCGGCAGGCCGAAAACCGGCAACAGATAGCCCTGCCAGCCGAGTCCCGGCAGCGCGCCGGAGGTCAGCCCGAACCCGATCGCGCTGATGACGACGAGCCCGATGAGGTTCGGCCAGCGCACCGCCGGGTAGATCCCGTCGGGGCTCACGAGCGATCCTGCGTCGAAGCCGCGACGCCGGATCATGATCTCGGCGCCGAAGATTCCCGCCCACGCGGCCACGGGGACGGCGAGCGTCGTTGCGACATCGACGATGAGCTCTCGGGCATTCCCGACGATGAGCAGCAGCACCGCGGCCGCGACGAGCACGAGGCCACCGGCGATCGCCGTGGTCACGACGCGTCGGGCGGGCACTCCGAGGGACTGCAACGCGAATCCGCCGGAGTAGATCGTCAGCACCGTCCCGGAGAGCAGTCCGAGTGCGAGCGCGGCGATGAGCGGGGCGGGGTACCACAGCGGCAGGAGGGCCGCGATCGTATAGAGCGGGTTGGTCGCGAGCCCGTCGGCGATGAGGGGGTCGGACGCGGCCAGCAGAGCTCCCCAGGCGACGAGGATGAGGGCCGGGAGCGTCGCCCCGAAGATCGCCCACAGCATGGTCGACCCGCCGTCGCCACCGGGGCGCTGGTACCGCGCCACATCGGCACCCGAGTGAACCCACGCGAGCCCGACGAAGCTGAACACAAGCACGACTCCGGTCAACAACAGCGTCCACGGTCCGTCGTCGATGCTCTGCGCTGCGGCCAGGTTCAGTCGCGGGAAGGTGAGCGCGACGACACCGATGACGAGAACGCCCGTGACGACGCTCAACGCCAGCTGGACGCGCGCCATGAGTCCGTAGCCGAAGAGCGCGACGACGAAGGCGATCGCGAACCCAGCGCCGAGTCCGACGACGGTCCAGACCTGTTCGCCGAGGCCCGCATCGAGTCCCGCGTCGACGAGCACCGCGGCGACTCCCGCGGCGAGCACCCACAGCAGCGCCCCGCCCCAGAAGACACGGGAGATGACGGCAAGGGCAGCAGGCAGGGCGTTGCCGGTCAGGCCGAACGCCGCCCGCGAGACGACCATCGTGGGTTGTCCGCTCCATTTTCCGGCGAGGGTGCTGAGCCCCAGCGGCAGGCAGGAGAGGGCGACCCCGAGGAAGATCGCGACGAGCGCCTGGCGAAGGCTCATGCCCAGCCCGAAGAGCACTGCGCCGACGGAGAGCGATACGACCGACGAGTTCACGGCGAACCACATCCAGAACAAGCGGGCGGCACGTCCGGCCCGCAGGTCGAGCGCCGTCGGCTCGGCTCCCGCGGACTCGATGAGGAGGGGCGGATGCGATTGCGGTGATTCGTCGACGAGAGCGGGTTCGTCGTCGGCGAGCCGCACGGTGGGGATCGGCTGCGACGGAGGGGCGATCACGGACACGGCCTCGGTCGAGCCGCCCGCGATCGGGGCGGCGCCGACGACCCGATCGACGTCGTCGACGACATCGTCATCATCGGTCCAAGGGTCGGCGACGGCCTCACTGTCCGACACACTAGGAGCCAGATCGTCGGGATGCGGCATGGGAACGCGCACTTCGGGCGACAGCTCGGAGGGCGGCTCGTAGGGAGTGATCGGCACGGGCTCCACGCCGATCGGCGGTGGAAGGTGGGCGAGGTCGGCGATCGCGGGCGGCGGCAGATCGACGGCGGCGTCGGCGGAGGGCGCCCCGAAGACGGCGGGGGGCATCGCGAACGTCGACGGCGGCGGCCCGAAGCTGACGAAGGGCGCCGGCGGCGCGGCCTCGATCGTCGCCGGCGCGGGAGGCTCGACGAGCGGAGGAGGAGGGCCGAACGCCGGCTCCACGAGCGGCGGCGGAGGGGCGAAGGGTGGCGCCTCGCTGGTGGGCGGCGGTGGCTCCGTGAATGCCGACGGCGCCCACGCCGGAGGGTCGGCGGGCGGTGCGACCTCCTCCGGCGGCGAGGGGCGCAGGAAGGTCGGCGGCGCGGGGAACAGGTGCGCCTCAGGCTCTGTCGACTCGCCATGATCCGGTGCTTCGCCAGGATGCGTCGCTTCGACAGGCGACTCGTCGAGAGGCAGCGACGCCACCGGGGCCGAGATGGGACCACCGACGGCGCGAGCCTCTTCGGCGCGGCGCTGCAGTTCGCTCTCCAGACGCGCAATCGCTTCGAGGGTGGAGCTCCTCGACGTCTCACCCTCCGACGCCGGAACGTCCGAGCCCGGTTCGGGGGCGACAGCATCGGAGGCGACCGCGTCCGGAACAGCCGGCTCGGGCGCGGCCGGCGGGACGATCGAGATGGGCGAGGTGTACGCCGCGACCTCGGCCGCCATCGCCTCGGCGAGGGCGTCGTCATCGAAGTCAGCCGCGTCCGTCGATCCGAGTGGGGTGTAGCTCGACCGGCGAACACCCGCGGGGACGTACGGATCGGCGTCGGCCCCCGGTCCGTCGGTGCCCGGTGGTACGTCGGTCATGGTCGGATTCTAGGCGGGAGGCGTCGCGCGAGCGGCGCGACGAGCCGAAACCCGCTGGGACGGGTCGAGCTCACGAGGTGGGCCCTGAGGGACTCGAACCCCCGGCATCCTCGGTGTAAACGAGGCGCTCTACCAACTGAGCTAAGAGCCCGCGACGGTGTCGATGCTATCGCTCGCTCTAAGGTGTCGGCATGAGAACCGCTCGCGACCGCGTCCGTTCCCTTGTCGAATCGAAGCCCTTCCAGCGCGCCATCATCGCCCTGATCGTCCTCAACGCCGTGATCCTGGGGCTCGAGACCTATCCGATGGTCGTCGACGCGACCGGTGAGGTGCTGTCGGTCGTCAACGCCGTCATCATCGGGATCTTCGTCGTCGAGATCAGCCTGCGCATCTTCGCCCACGGGCTGTCGTTCTTCCGCAACGGCTGGAATCTCTTCGATCTCTTCGTCGTCATCGTCGCCCTCATCCCCGCGGGCAGCGAAGCGGGCGTGCTGCGCGTCTTGCGGCTGCTGCGCGTCCTCCGGCTTCTCTCGGCGGTGCGCTCGATGCGCCTCGTCGTGACCGCACTCGGTGCCTCGATGCCGGGAATCGCCTCGATCGGCGCCCTGCTGTTCATGCTGATCTACGTCTTCTCGGTCGCCGCGACGACGCTCTTCGGCGCACAGAACCCCGACCACTTCGGTGATCTGTGGGTGTCGGGGGCGTCGCTGTTCCGCATCATGTTCGGCGACGGCTGGCCAGATTTCGTGGCCCCGATGGCGTTCGACGCCCCGTGGATCTGGGGCTTCTTCATTGTGTTCACGATCGCCGCGTCGCTCATCGTGCTCAACCTGCTGATCGCCGTCGTCGTTGAGGCCATGGACCGCATGAAGATCGCCGAGATCGACGAAGCCATCGAGGAGGACAAGGCGATCGACGAGCGCATCCTCGACGAACTGACGGCGCTGCGCGAACAGGTCGCCCGGTTGGAGGCCGCGACATCGAACCGCGGCCCGGACCGACCAGTATCCTGAGCGAGCATCACCCCGATCGGCGAACGAAAGAGGCACAACGGATGGCGCGCTCGCGATGGGTAAGGGGTCTCTCGGTTCTCGGCGCGATCGCGCTCGCGACGGCGGGACTGACGGCGTGCGTCGGAACCCCGGGGGGTATCCAGGCGGACGACAGCTGGACCATTCTGAGCTACCAGATCGCCGACACCAATCTCGAGCCGTTCATGATGGACGACGTCGAGGAGATGGGTCTCGTCGGCTCCCAGCCCGGCCTCAATCTCGTCGCGCTCGTCGACCGGGCCGAGGGCTACACCGACACCTCGGTGCTCGGCATCCCCGACTGGACCGGGGCGAAACTGCTCGAGATCGAGAAGGGCGGCGCGACCGAACTCTTCGATTACGGGCCGCTCAATACCGGCGACCCTGACACGCTCGCGACGTTCATCAGCGAGACCATCAAGGCCTACCCGGCCGCGAACTACGGCCTCATCATTTCCGACCACGGCGCGTCCTGGCCGGGGGTCGGCGGCGACGAGTCGGCCGATCATGACTCGCTCACCCTCGCCGAACTCGATCAGGCGATCGGCCAGGGGCTGGAATCGGCCGGCGTCGACAAGCTCGCGATGCTCGGCTTCGACGCGTGCCTCATGGCAACCTTCGAGGTCGCCTCGACCATGGCGGCTCACGCCGACCGCCTGGTCGCCTCGCAAGAGCTCGAGCCCGGCCACGGCTGGGACTACACGGCCCTCGAAGCGGCGTACCGCGGCGCGACGGCCGATGAGCTGGGATCGGCGATCATCGAAGGGTTCCGCAACCAGGCGCTCGCCTCGGGGACCGAGAACGAGATCACCCTCTCCCTCATCGATCTGGAGGGTTTCGCCGCTGTCGATGACGCCGTGGCGACGTTCGCGGCGGCCCTGACCGAACGCGTCGCCGACGTCGCACCCACCGTCGGACGCACGCTCGCCCAGACTCTCGGGTTCGGCGCCAACCCCGACCCGCGCTACGACACCCACATGAAGGACCTCGGCATCCTCGCGGGCGAGATCAGCGTCGACGCACTCGACGTCGCCGACGAAGCGGATGACGTGGTGCGGGCGGTGAACGACGTCGTCGTCGACAAGGTCGACGGGCAAGCGACCCGCGGGGCCACCGGACTCTCGATCTACTTCCCGCCGGACGACGGGTACTACAACCCGGACTACGCGGCGGTCGCCGAGCGCACCGGCTGGGCCGATTTCCTGACGACCTACTACGACGAGGGGACGCAGATCGACCCGGGCGAGGTGCCCGACTTCATCTCCAACGACGCGATCGTGCAGTTCGCCGACGGCGGGTTGTACGTGTCGGGCCAGTTCGGCGCGGGCGCCGAGGACAACATCTCGGAAGCCTTCTTCTACTACGGCATCCTGGGCGGCGACGGCACGATCGACTACATCGGCGAGAGCCCCGCCCAGGTCTCTACCGACGGCACGGGAGTCGCGAGTGCGTTCTACGACCTCACCGCCCTCTCGCTGACCGACGGGGAGGACTCGTCGCTCGCCTACCTGGCCCTCTCGCACGACGAGAACTCCGGCACGGCGAGCGTGAGCGTGCCCCTGAACTACTACGCGCCGGGGGCGGGCGACCCCGTCAACGGTCTGCTCGAACTCGGACTCGATTCGGCGACCGGCACGATCGTCTCGGAGACCTACTACTCCTACAACCCGTCGGCGGGCACCTACGGCGAGCTCGCCGTCGAGCCGGACGGCCTCATCGTGCCGCTCGTGCAGTCCTACGATCCGTCGACCGGCGACTACCAGTGGGTTCCGACGAACGATGTCGGGCTGTACGCCGACCTCGCGAACCTGCGGTACCTCGTCGACCCGTTGCCGTCCGGTACGCAGCTCGTCGTGGAACTCTGGGTCGTCGACTTCGGTGGCAACCGGGCTTACGTCAGCGCCGCCGTCACGGTTCCCTAGCGCTCAGCGTTTCGCACCGTCCGGGATGCCGGGGCGCTCAGACGCGCACGGCACGCAGGTCGTCGAGAGCGGCCCGGTACTCCTCGATGGAGCGCGGTTCGCCGGGAGCCGTGATGAACGACGCCCGGATGACGCCTTTGACGTCGATCACGAAGGTCGCCCGATTCGCGAAACCCTTCTCGTCGAGGAAGACGCCGTACTCCTTGGCGACCGCCCCGTGGGGCCAGAAGTCGGCGAGCAACTGGAACCGGTACCCCTCCTGCTCGGCGAAGGCCCGCAACGTCGCCTTGGAGTCGACCGAGATGCCCAGCAGTTCGACGTCGTGCTCGGTGAAGAGGTCGAGATTGTCCCGCAGCTCGCACAGTTCTCCCGTGCAGACTCCCGAGAACGCGAGCGGAAAGAACACGAGGGCCACCGCTTTCGTTCCGCGGAAGTCGCTCAATCGAACGCGTTCGCCGAACTGGTTGGCGAGGTCGAAATCGGGTGCCTGGGTGTCGTTCTCGAGAGCCATGGCTGCTCGTTCTTCCTTTCGCCGCCGCACGTGGAGTCCGGCGGTCCAGCGCACGATCATACGCCCCGGAAACCGGAACGGCCGGGCCAACTAGAGTGGAAAGGCGCTTTTTGCGCGGCGGTCCACGAGATCGCGATTCAAGTCACCCGCACGCTCTACCAGCGTCGAACACACATGTGAGGTCACCGGTGCCCATCAACGACCAGGACCCGTATTCGGTGGACCACACCGATCAGGACCCGGACGAGACTGCCGAATGGCAGGAGTCGCTCGACGCTCTCGTGGACGCGAAGGGCCGAGCTCGCGGTCGCGACGTCATGCTGAGCCTGCTCAAGCGCTCGAAGGATCTGCAGCTCGGCGTGCCGATGGTTCCGACGACCGACTACATCAACACGATCGCTCCGGAGAACGAGCCCGCGTTCCCGGGTGATGAAGAGGTGGAGCGTCGCTATCGCGCGTGGATCCGCTGGAACGCCGCGATCACGGTTCACCGGGCTCAGCGGCCCGGCGTCGCCGTCGGTGGGCACATCTCGACCTACGCCTCGTCGGCTGCCCTGTACGAGGTCGGCCATAACTGGTTCTTCCGCGGCAAGGACCACCCGGGCGGCGGCGACCAGATCTTCTATCAGGGCCACGCGTCCCCCGGCATGTACGCCCGCGCCTACCTCGAAGGGCGCTTGAGCGAAGACCAACTCACCGGCTTCCGGCAGGAGAAGTCGCACCCGACGGGCGGACTCTCGTCGTACCCGCACCCGCGGCTCATGCCGGAGTTCTGGGAGTTCCCGACAGTATCGATGGGCCTCGGGCCGATCAACGCCATCCACCAGGCGCAAGCCAACCGCTACCTCACCAACCGCGGCATCAAGGATGCCTCCGACCAGCACGTCTGGGCCTTCCTCGGCGACGGCGAGATGGATGAGGTGGAGAGCCGTGGCGCGCTGCAGTGGGCCGCGAACGACAAGCTCGACAACCTGACGTTCGTCATCAACTGCAACTTGCAGCGGCTCGACGGCCCGGTGCGCGGCAACGGCAAGATCATCCAGGAGCTCGAGTCGTTCTTCCGCGGCGCGGGCTGGAACGTCATCAAGGTCGTCTGGGGCCGCGAGTGGGACGACCTGCTGGCCAGAGACACGACGGGCGCGCTCGTCAACCTCATGAACGTCACCCCCGACGGCGACTATCAGACCTACAAGGCCGAGTCGGGTGGCTACATCCGCGAGAACTTCTTCGGGCGAGACCCGGTGACGGCCGAGCTGGTGAAGGATTTCAGCGACGATCAGATCTGGAACCTCAAGCGCGGCGGTCACGACTACCGCAAGGTGTACGCGGCGTTCAAGGCGGCGATCGAGCACAAGGGGCAGCCCACCGTCATCCTCGCGAAGACCGTCAAGGGCTACGGGCTCGGTCCGTCGTTCGAGGGCCGCAACGCGACGCACCAGATGAAGAAGCTGACGCTCGACAACCTCAAGCAGTTCCGTGACGAGATGCGCATCCCGATCACCGACGCGCAGCTCGAGGCCGACCCCTACCAGCCGCCGTTCTACCACCCGGGACCCGGCGACCCGGCGATCCAGTACCTGCAGGAGCGGCGCCGCGCGCTCGGCGGCTACCTCCCGGAACGCCGCTCGACCTACACCCAGGTCTCGCTGCCGGGCGACGACGTCTACCAGGACATGAAGAAGGGCTCCGGCAAGCAGCAGGTGGCCACGACGATGGCTTTCGCGCGCCTGCTCAAGGATCTCCTGCGCGACAAGGGTCTCGGCAACCGGATCGTGCCGATCATCCCGGATGAGGCGCGCACGTTCGGCATGGATGCCTACTTCCCGACGGCGAAGATCTACAACCCCAACGGGCAGCACTACACCTCGGTCGACCGCGAGCTGCTGCTCGCCTACAAGGAGAGCCCGCAGGGTCAGATCCTGCACACCGGCATCAACGAGGCGGGCGCGTTCGCGGCGTTCACCGCGATCGGCTCCTCGTATTCGACCCAGGGCGAGCCGCTCATCCCGGTGTACGTGTTCTATTCGATGTTCGGGTTCCAGCGCACGGGCGACGCGATGTGGGCGGCGGGCGACCAGATGGCGCGCGGCTTCATCATGGGCGCCACCGCGGGACGCACGACGCTCACCGGCGAAGGGCTCCAGCACGCCGACGGCCACTCGCACCTGCTGTCGTCGACGAACCCCGCGGTCGTCTCCTACGACCCGGCGTACGGCTACGAGCTCGGCCACATCGTGCGCGACGGACTCGATCGGATGTACGGCGTCGCACCCGACGGGCGGCCGACCCATCCCGACCCGAATGTCATGTACTACATCACGGTCTACAACGAGCCGATGCTCCAGCCTGCGGAGCCCGAGAACGTCGACGTCGAGGGCATTGTGAAGGGCATCTACAAGCTCAAGGCCGCCGAAGGGCCGGGACCGAAGGCGCAGCTCCTGGCGTCGGGGGTCGGCGTTCCGTGGGCTCTCGAGGCGCAAGAGCTTCTGGCCCGAGACTGGAATGTCGCGGCGGACGTCTGGAGCGTCACGTCGTGGACGGAGTTGCGCCGCGACGGCCTCGCCGCCGACGAGCACAACTTCCTGTATCCGCGGGAAGCTCCGCAGATTCCGTACCTGTGGCAGAAGCTGCGGGGCTCCGAGGGCCCGTTCGTCGGTGTCAGCGACTTCATGCACGCCGTGCAGGACCAGATCCGGCCGTTCGTGCCCGGCGAGTACCTGACGCTCGGTGCCGACGGTTTCGGCTTCAGCGACACCCGTGCGGCGGCGCGGCGGTTCTTCAAGATCGACGGGCCGTCGATCGTCGTACGGGTGCTGCAGTCGCTCGCCCGCCGCGGCGAGGTGGCGCCCGACGCTCCCGCGCTCGCGATCGAGCGCTATCGCCTGCACGATGTGACGGCGGGCACCTCCGGATCGGCGGGCGGCGAGAGCTGACATGGCTCCCCCGCGAACCAAGCAGCAGACCCTTGCCTGGCTGCGGACGCTCTCGGGCGAGCTCTCGACGGCGACCCTGAAACGCCTCGAGGACACCCTGCCGTGGTATCGCGACATGCCGCCGGGGCGCCGCAGCGCGGTCGGCCTCGTCGCGCAGGCGGGCATCACGAGTTTCATCTCGTGGTACGACGACCCGAAGTCGATTCCGTGGATCGCAGCGGATGTCTTCGGTGCCGCCCCGCGGGAACTGCTGCGCTCGGTGAGCCTCCAGCAGACGCTCCAGCTCATCCGCGTGACGGTCGAGGTCGTCGAGCAGCGCGTGAAGGACAGCGAGGAGAGCCTGCGCGAAGCCATCCTGCTCTATTCCCGCGAGATCGCTTTCGCCGCCGCCGACGTGTATGCCCGTGCCGCCGAGGCCCGCGGACTGTGGGACGCCCGGCTCGAAGCCCTCGTCGTCGATTCGATCCTGACCGGCGAATACGACTCGGAGCTGCCGAGCCGCATCGCGGCGCTCGGCTGGAATGGGCACGGCGAGGTGAGTGTGCTCGTCGGCACGGCACCGCGGATGCTCGACGTCGACATGTTGCGGCGCACCGCCCGGCACCTCGAAGCCGACGTGCTCATCGGCGTGCAGGGCAGTCGGCTCGTGATCGTCATCGGGCGTGTCGACCAGGTGGAGGACGAATCCCCCGCCGAGCCGAAGTCGTTTCTCGAGATCGCGGCGGAACTGGAACCGGGGTTCGGCCCCGGTCACCTCGTGCTCGGCCACACCGTGCCGTCGCTGCTCGAAGCAGCCCGCAGCGCGAAAGCAGCCTTGGCGGGATTCGCCGTGGCCCGCGCGTGGCGCAAAGCGCCCCGCCCGACCCTCGCCGACGATCTGCTGCCTGAACGCGCTTTCGCGGGTGATCCGATCGCCCGGGCGACCCTCATCAACCGCATCTACCGACCGCTCAACGACCA
>CBFGZU010000017.1:0-28342 GCA_965653335.1 uncultured Pseudolysinimonas sp. | reverse complement strand
TCGCGCGGCTTGACGTACGGGTCTTCGTCACCCGCGTAGGTCGCGTTCGCCGCGGCCGCGCGAGCCTCGTTGTCGCGCTCCTGCGCCTCCCGCAGCAGCCCCTCGATCGACGCCGCATTCTCGGGGATGGCATCCGGGATGAACTCGAGCGACGGCGTCAGCCGCGTGTTGAGGTTCTTGCCCACCTCGGTACGCAGCAAGCCCGTCGCCGCTTTCAGCGCGAGCGCCGAATCCGCTCGCTCCTCCTCCGACCCGTACACGGTGAAGAACACCGATGCGTGTTGCAGGTCGCCCGTCACCCGCACATCGGTGATCGTGACGAAACCCAGTCGCGGATCCCGCAGCCCCTTCTCGATCCGCCGCGCGATCACTTCTTTGATCCGATCCGCGACCTTTGCCGCGCGATCTCCCTGAGCCATTGAGTGCCTCCAAGACGAGCTGGGGATGAAAAGTCTCGCGCCGAAGGCGAGACCGTGGAGGGGTGACCCGCTCTCTGCGAGTCAATCGGGGTAGGGGTCCCCGCTCTTGACTCGCAGAGAGCGGGGCGCCCCGAAACCACGAGCTACGCCCGGATCTTTTCCTTCAACTCGATGGTCTCGATCTCGTCCCCGATCTGGATGTCGTTGAACTTGCCGAGGCCGATGCCGGCTTCGAAGTCGGTACGGACTTCGGTGACGTCATCCTTGAACCGGCGCAGCGAGTCGATCGCGAGGTTGTCGCCGACGACGACGCCGTCACGGATGACGCGCGCCTTGGCGTTGCGCGTGATCGTGCCGGAGCGCACGATGACACCAGCGATGTTCCCGGCCTTCGAGGAGCGGAAGATCTCGCGGATCTCGGCGACACCCGACTGCACCTCTTCGAACTCGGGCTTGAGCATGCCCTTGAGCGAGTTCTCGATGTCTTCGAGCGCCGCGTAGATGACGGAGTAGAACCGCACGTCGATGCCTTCGCGCTGGGCCCGTTCGCGGGCCTTCACGTCGGGGCGCACGTTGAACCCGATGACGATCGCGTTGTCGATCGTCGCCAGGTCGATGTCCGACTCGGTGATCGCACCCACACCGCGGTGCAGGATGCGCAGCTGGACGCTGTCGTCGATCTCGATCTTGAGCAGCGACTCTTCGAGCGCCTCGACGGCACCGGAGACGTCACCCTTGATGATGAGGTTGAGCGACTCGACCTTGCCCTCTTCGAGCGCACGGGTGAAGTCCTCGAGCGAGATGCGCTTGCGGGCCTTGGCCAGCTGGGCGTTGCGCTCGACGGCTTCGCGCTTCTCGGCGATCTGCCGGGCCGTGCGGTCGTCTTCGGTCACGAGGAAGGTGTCGCCGGCGCGCGGAACCCGCGAGAGGCCCTGCACCTGCACGGGACGCGACGGGTAGGCCTCGTCGACCGCTTCGCCGTTCTCGTCGTGCATCGCCCGCACGCGCCCGTAGGCGGTGCCGGCGACGATCGGGTCGCCGACGCGCAGCGTTCCGTTCTGGATGAGCACGGTCGCGACGGCGCCGCGGCCCTTGTCGAGCTTCGCTTCGATCGCGACACCGCGCGCGTCCCGGCTGGGGTTCGCGACGAGGTCGAGTCCCGCGTCGGCGGTCAGGAGCACGGCATCCAGGAGTTCGGTGATGCCCTTCTTCTGCAGCGCGGAGACGTCGACGAACATGGTGTCGCCACCGAACTCTTCGGCGACGAGCCCGTACTCGGTGAGCTGCTGGCGCACCTTCGCCGGGTTGGCGCCTTCCTTGTCGACCTTGTTGACGGCGACGACGATCGGCACCCCGGCGGCTTGGGCGTGGTTCAACGCCTCGACCGTCTGAGGCATGATGCCGTCGTCGGCGGCGACCACGAGGATCGCGATGTCGGTCACCTGCGCACCACGGGCACGCATCGCGGTGAACGCCTCGTGGCCCGGGGTGTCGATGAAGGTGATCGCGCGCTCGATGCCCTCGTGCTCGGTCCAGACCTGGTACGCACCGATGTGCTGCGTGATGCCGCCAGCCTCGCCCGCGACGACGTTCGCCTCGCGGATCGCGTCGAGCAGCTTGGTCTTTCCATGGTCGACGTGACCCATGACGGTGACGACCGGCGGACGGATCTCGAGGTCGTCTTCGTCATCTTCGTCATCGAGGTCGATGTCGAAGCCTTCGAGGAGTTCCTTGTCTTCGTCCTCGGGCGACACGATCTGCACGCGGTAGCCCAGTTCGACCCCGAGCACCTCGAACGTCGACTCATCGAGCGACTCGGTCGCGGTGGCCATCTCGCCGAGCGAGAAGAGCACCGTCACGAGGTTGCCCGGCAGCACGGTGAAGCCCGTCATCTGCTCGATCTTCTCGGCGAAGTCGGCGATCGACGCGCCGCGGCGCATGCGGATGATGGTGGTGCCGTCACCGCGCGGGACGCTCACGCCGCCAATGGTCGGGGCTTCCCGCATCTCGAATTCAGCGCGCTTCGTGCGACGCGACTTGCGGGCCTTGCTCTTGCCACCGCCGCGACCGAACGCGCCCGCGGTTCCCCCGCCGGGGCCGCGACCGCGACCGCCGCCGCCACCGGGACGACCGGCGTAGCCGCCACCGCCCGCTCCGGGGGCACCGCCCCCGGGACGCTGGAAGCCGCCGCCGGCGCCGCTGGGACGGCCGGGTCCACCGGGACGCTGCTGGAACGGGGCGCCGGGACGACCGCCGGCGGCGGGACGCTGGCCGGGCGCGAGCGGGCGGGCTGCTCCGGGACGCGGTGCCATGGGGCGCGGCCCCGCACCTCCGCCGGGACGCGGCATGCCCTGGCTGCCCGCGAACGGGTTGTTGCCGGGGCGGGGGGCGCCGGGTCGGGCCATACCCTGACTCGACGCGTAGGGGTTGTTGCCCGGGCGCGGGGTGCCGGGGCGCGGAATGCCGGGAGCGCCCCCCTCGGGAGCGGATGCCGCCGGGGTGGCGTCGGGCGCCGGTGCCGCCGGGGCCTCGGCCGGGGCGGGAGTCGCGGCGGCGGGCGCCTCCGGTGCGGCGGGAGCGGGTTTCGGGCCCGGCTTCGGTGCCGCCGGAGCTTTCGCCGCGGGAGCCGTGGCGGGAGCCGTCGGCGCCTTGTGTCCGTCGGCTTCGAGAGCCGACTTCAGGCGCCGGGCGACGGGCGGGGCGATGCTGCTGGATGCGCTCTTGACGAACTCGCCCATGTCTTTGAGCTTGTCGAGCGCGATCTTCGAGTCGATGCCGAGTTCGGCGGCGACTTCGTGAACTCGTGGGTTGGCCACAATTCTCCTGTCTGGGGTCCACCCCAGGCAGGGCGGACGTCAAAGGGTGAGGGAACTCATTTCGAGTCGCTCATTAGTTGTCCATGTGCCGATCAATCCGTTTCTGAAGGTCTGATGAGGTCTTCAAGGGATTCTGTGGTGATCGCGGTGCGGAGCGCACGCCCGAAAGCCTTGCGCCGTGCCGCGGCGTCAACGCATCCAGGGTCTGGATGCACCCACGCCCCCCTGCCCGGAAGTCGAGCCGCGGCATCCACCACTGCTCGTCCGTCGCGCGCGACGATCCTCAGTAATGAGGATCGGGGAGCACGCTGCCGGCAACCCAGGCAGGTTCGAACGGCTTCCATCCTACCCCTGCTCGGCGCTCACGTTGCCGAGGCCTCCATGACGGAGTCGGGCTGGATGTCGATGCGGGCACCCGTGAGCTTCGCGGCGAGGCGCGCGTTCTGGCCTTCCTTGCCGATCGCGAGCGACAGCTGGTAGTCGGGAACGAGCGCACGCACCGCTTTCAACGACTCGTCGACGACGAACGCACTCGACACTTTCGCCGGCGACAGGGCGTTGGCGACGAACGTCGCGAGGTCGTCGGACCAGTCGACGATGTCGATCTTCTCGTCGCTGAGCTCGGCGGTGACGGCGCGCACCCGCGACCCGAGTTCGCCGATGCAGGCTCCCTTGGCGTTGACGCCCGGTTCGGTCGCGCGCACCGCGATCTTCGTGCGGTGGCCGGCCTCGCGCGCGAGGCTCGCGATCTCCACGACTCCCGCCGCGATCTCGGGCACCTCGAGGGCGAAGAGCCGGCGAACGAGACCGGGATGTGTGCGGCTCACCGTGATCGACGGGCCCTTCACTCCCTTCGAGACGCTCGTGACGTACACGCGAATGCGCGAACCGTGCGAGTAATCCTCGCCCGGGACCTGTTCCTCCGGCGGCAGGATCGCCTCGACCGTGCCGAGATCGATGTGGATCATCCGGGGATTGGGCCCTTGCTGGATGACGCCGGCGACGATGTCGCCCTCGCGTCCGCGGAACTCGCCGAGCACCTTGTCGTCGCCGATGTCGCGCAGCCGCTGGTTGATCACTTGCTTCGCCGCGAAGGCCGCGATGCGGCCGAAGTCGTCAGGGCTGTCGACCGCCTCACCGATGACCTCGCCCTCGTCGTCGAGTTCGGGCACGTACACGGTGACGTGGCCCGTCTTGCGATCGAGTTCGGCTCGCGCCCCGGAGTCGGGAGCACGGTCGGTGTGCTTGAGGTATGCGGTGAGGATCGCCTGCTCGATGATCGTCACGAGTTCCTCGAACGGGATCTCGCGCTCGCGTTCCATCATCCGGAGCACGGTCAGGTCGATGTCCACGTCGTGCCTCGCTATTCGATTGAGCGCCCGGGTCGTTCACCGGTTCTCAGCCCAGGTTACCCGAGCGTCCGGCTCGTGAGCATCGACGTCGCCACCCGGCGGTGCGCCGGTCCCCTCTTCCGAGGGGAGAAACCGGTGGGCATCTGGGCCATGCTCGAAGACGCGACGCGGTGAGACACGTCGCCGGCGACCTCATGAGAGGTTGGGGTGGATGCGAAGAGAGGCGACCCGATGAAACTCGATGACGTGTCCGCGATCGTGACGGGAGCGGCATCCGGCCTGGGACTCGCCACCGCGCGCCGCCTCGCCGAGCACGGGGCGCGGGTCTTCGGCCTCGACCTGCCCGCCGCCGTGCGATCCGGCGCCGCCCCGGACGGCGTCACCTGGGTCGCCGCCGACATCACCGACCCGGACGACGTCGAGAAGGCCGTCGAGCTCGCCGCGGAGGCGGGGCCGCTGCGCGTCGTCGTCAATTGCGCGGGGATCGCCCCCTCGGCACGCGTTCTGGGGCGGGACGGCGTGCATGACGCCGAGCTGTTCGCGAACGTGCTCCGCGTCAACGTCGTGGGCACCTTCTCGGTGCTCTCCCGCGCCGCGCACGCGATCGCTGCGACGCAGGCCGACGGCGACGGTCAGCGTGGCGTCATCGTCAACACGGCGTCGATCGCCGCGTTCGACGGACAGATCGGGCAGGCGGCCTATGCGGCGTCGAAGGGCGCCGTCGCGGCCATGACGCTTCCGCTCGCCCGCGACCTCGCGTCCGTCGGCATCCGCGTCTGCACCATCGCCCCCGGAATCGTCGACACGCCGATGATGGCGTCGTTCTCCTCCGACGTGCGCGACGCGCTCGCCGCGAACGTGCCGTTTCCCCGGCGACTGGCCCGGCCCGCCGAGTTCGCCGACCTCGTCCTCGGAATCGTCGGACACGACTACCTCAACGGCGAGGTGATCCGCATGGATGGCGCGTTGCGGATGGCGCCGCGCTGAACGCTCGACCAGCGACTCGATCAGGGAAGGATGACGATGCCGGAGTATTCGACGATCACCCTCGAACGGCGGGGACGCGTGGGACTCATCACCCTCGACCGCCCCGAAGTGCTCAACGCCCTCGACACCGCGACGATGAACGAAATCGTCGACGCCACGACAACGCTCGACACCGACGAGGGAATCGGCGCGATCGTGCTCACCGGCTCGGATCGCGCCTTCGCGGCGGGAGCCGACATCAAGGAGATGGCGGGGCTCACCTATGAGGACGTGCACCTCGGCGGGCTTCTCGCCGACTGGTCGTCGTTCACCTGCGCCCGTACGCCCACGATCGCCGCCGTGTCGGGATTCGCGCTCGGCGGCGGCTGCGAACTGGCGATGATGTGCGACATCATCGTGGCATCCGACACGGCCCGATTCGGTCAGCCCGAGATCAACCTCGGTGTGATCCCCGGCATGGGCGGAACTCAGCGCCTGACCCGCGCCGTCGGCAAGGCGAAAGCGATGGATCTCATCCTCACCGGGCGCCTGATGTCCGCCGACGAGGCGGAACGGTCGGGCCTCGTGTCGCGCGTCGTCCCCGCCGCGGACCTGCTGAGCACGGCCCTCGAGATCGCCCACACTGTGGCCGCGAAATCCCTTCCCGTCGTCTACGCGGCCAAAGACGCCGTCAACGCCGCCTTCGAATCGACGCTGTCGGAAGGCATCCGGGCGGAGCGCACGGCGTTCCACGCGATGTTCGCTCTCGACGACCGTCGCGAGGGGATGGCGGCGTTCCTCGAGAAGCGGCAACCGGTTTTCGGCCGGAAGGTCACACCACCGGAAGGATGATGTGCGACGGCGCCGACGCGCCGTAGTGGATGCGCTGATGAGCGATGCGGGACTCGGTGCCCGCTTGCCCAGCCGCTCCGAGGTTGAGGTTGCGATCCCAGCGGGGAAAGCAACTCGACGTGACCTGCACGCGGATGCGATGTCCGGCGCGGAACACGATGCTCGTCGACCACAGGTCGATCTCGTACTCGCCGATCGCATCCGGGACGGTTTCGGCGCGCAGGATGCCGTCGGCGACGTTGCGGGAGACCCCCTCGGCATCGACGTCGCACAACCGCACGACCCAGTCGGTCGACAGTCCGTCGGTCGTGGCATGAAGGCGAGCACGGACGCGGCCCGTCACCTCGAGATCGCTCAGCAGGGGCGGCGTCGTGAACACGATCACATCGCGACGCGATTCGACCGCGGATTGCACGAACATCCCGGCCGGGTACTCCGGAGCAACGTACATGTTGCCGCCGACCGTCGGAACCGGGTCCATCGGGTCGTAGTCGAAGTCGGTCGATGAGTCGTGAGGCTCCGGCTCGCGACTGAGCGTGCCGTCCGCTCCGAAGTACAGCGGCGTGGGAACGGCTCGGCTCAGCGGCCACTCGTGCTCGTCCCGCCACTCGTTCACCCCCATGACGAAGAGTTTCACGGGAGCCTCGTCGGGGCGTTCGTTCTCGACCTCCGGGCGCAGCCAGCGGTCGAGCCAATCCAGCTGCATGTCGTGCCAGGACGCCCCGAAATCGAGGATGTCGGCGTTCGCCGCGAGCCCGAAGTTGACCTGTCCCTGGAACGCCGATCCGAACGGTGCGTGCGACCACGGCCCCACGAGGAGGCGCGCTGGCTGCGTCTGGCTCGCTTCGACGAAGTTGTCGAGACTGCCCTGGAGGAACAGGTCGAACCATCCCGCGGTGGTGAAGCTGGGCACCCCGACCAGATGCTGGCGGCCCTGCACTGAGCATGCTTCGGCGACGGCATCGTCCTCGAGTGCCGACTGGTAACCGAGGTCGGGAATCCGGTGACGCTCGAAGACCGGATGCCGCCCCGCGGGCAGCTCCGCGTAAACCCCGTGGGCGAGGTTGTCGAAGTCGGCAAAGAGCGGGCCAAGTGCCTCGACGAGTTGCGTCGGATCGGCACCCAGGCGCCGGATGAGCACATCGATTCCCTGCCCGAGCGACCAGGGCAGACTGAGCCCCAGTTCGATCGCGCCTCCGCGCGCGAACAGCCCGTCATACGGGTCCGACCAGGTCACCGAGGGTGCGATCGCCACCAACCCGGCGGGCTTCTCGATCGCCGCCATCCACTGGGTGTTCCCCAGGTAGCTGGGACCCAGGGTGGCGACCCTGCCCGTCGAGTCGGGGAGGCGTGCGGCCCACTCGATCGTGTCAGCACCATCGGTCCCCTCGCCGATCCAGGGCCGCCACTCGGCCCCGTCGGACGCGAACCGCGATCGGGTGTCTTGGAGCACGAGCATGTACCCGTGGTCGGTGATGGTTCGCGGTCGGATCTCCTTGAGCATGTCGATCCCGGCCTTGCCGTACGGGCCGCGCACGACGATGACCGGCCACGGTCCGCTGCCGGTCGGCCGGTAGATGTCCGAGCGGAGGATGGTGCCGTCCCGCATCGTGGTGGGAACGTCGTACCGCACCGAGTATCCGTCGATGACGTGTCCATTCATGGCCGCAACCTCTTCCTCATCCCCGCTCCTGACCGGCCCATGCCGTGCGTTTCGCGAGCGTAACCACAAGGTGTCGGGTCCCTGTACACCCGTTCGGGTGTACCGGTGCCGGACCCACCTCGGATAAACCACTCCATGAGTGGTCGCCCGATCGAACGGATGGCAGCCACCCACACCGCACATGTCCATGTGCATCCCGCAGTGAACTCGCAGAAAGTAAAGGACCAACATGGTTAGAAATGACAGCGTGTCGCGCAAAGTCGCGCGGCGCGGGTCGGTTGCCGCCGGAGCGATCACCCTCTCGCTCCTCCTGGCGGCGTGTTCGTCGCCGGTGACCGGCGGCGGGAGCGGCGATATCGGCGAACCCACCGACGTCGTGCCCACCGAGGCCTACGTGCGCTGGGACAAGCCCGGCGAGGTTCCGGATCTGCCTCCCGTCTTCGCTCTCTCGATGGCGACGGCCGAAGGTGCGTGGCAGACCTTCATGGATGCCGCGACGACGACGTCATCGGCCGGCGGTCTGGAGACGGTTTCGGCGCTGTCGGAGTACAACGCCGCCGATGCCGCGAGCCAGTTCGACAGCTTCCTGCAGCGTGGCGTGAGCTCGATGTTCGTTCTCGATGTCGACCCCGCATCGCAGGGTCCGCTCATCGAACAGGCGATCGACCAGGGGGTCGGGGTGACCGCGCTCAACATGCCGGGCACGACGCAGCTCACGGCCGACCAGTACGGGCTGGGCAAGCAACTGGCTCAAGCCACGCTCGACTACATCGCCGAGCACCTCGACAACGAGGCCAAGCTGCTGCACTTCAACGCCGAGTGGGTGCTGCCCGAGCGCGAGCGGGGGTGGAACGAGGTCATGGAGACCCGCCCCGACGGCGTCGAGATCGTGGCGAACATCTCGGCCAACCCCCTGACGCAGGAGTACGGCAACCAGTCGATGACGACGGCGCTGCAGAAGGACCCCGACATCAACGTCGTGGACGGCCCCGACACGGTCGTTCTCGGAGCCCTTGCGGCCCTCGAGACCGCAGGAAAGGCTGACAACCCGGATCTCGCGCTGATCGGCATGGACGGCGACCCGCAAGCGGTCGAGGCCGTGCTCGCTGGTGGCCCGTACAAGATGACGCTCGCGTTGAACATCCCCATCCTCGGCGCGTTGACGGGCCAGTGGGCCGCCGACTGGTCGGCGGGGTACAACGTGCCGCAGCTCGTGGTGGTGCCGGCCGTCAAGTTGTTCGACACGGACTCGATCGACCGGTACAACTCTGACGTCGAAGACCCGGTCGCGGCCCTGGAGAACGCGGAAGGCGTCTACTACGTGTCGTATGGCAGCATCAGCTACCAAACTCGTGGCAACTACTTCTCGGGATCCATCGGGTAATCACGCTCACGTTTGTGAGAGAGCCTCCGGTCAGGGTGGGTGCACGCGCACCCGCCCTGACCAGGAGGCTTTTTAGCTCTTCATCACCATCCCCGAAGCCCGCTCGAAAGCGGCGGACTCACCGCTTCCAGACGACTCAGGTTTCCAGACCTCGACGCGCTAGCAACGTACCCCCGCCAGCGACGAGGAGCCGGACTTTCGCGGGCGCGGAAGCCGGCGCCTACGAAGTGTGCGTTGCGTCCGATTCTGCGTGCGACGCGGGCGCTGCGAACCCCGCCATCAGCTGGACGAGCTGGCTCGTACTCACCTCACCGGCGGGAGCATCCGTGACGAGGCGACCGCGCCGCATGACGACGATCCGATCCGCGATCTCGGACACCACTTCGACGTCGTGGCTGACGAGCAGCACGGCAACCCCCGACGATGCGAGGCGCTGGATGAGATCGAGGACGTTTCTCGTCTGACCGACCCCGAGGGCAGCTGTCGGCTCGTCCAGGATGACGACCTTGACCCCAGGTTCGACGACGCGCGCGATTGCGACAGATTGCCGCTGTCCCCCCGACAAATCCGCGAGCGGGCGATAGACGTCATCCAGATGCACCGAAATGGAGTCGAGCCGGTCGAGGGTCTGTTCCTCCGCGCGCTTCGAGTCGAAGACGCGCAGCCATCCGTACTTACTGGGCTCCTTGCCGAGCACCAGGTTGTACACGGCGCCGAGATTCGGGGCAATCGCGAGGTCTTGCCACACCGTCTCGATCGCTCGGGAGCGCGAACGAGAGGCTCCCGAGTGGTGCTCCTGCTCCCCGACGATCTCGACGGTTCCACTCGACGGCTCGACGGCGCCCGCGAGCATTTTGATGAGGCTGCTCTTACCCGCACCGTTGTCGCCGACGAGGCACGTCACCATGCCGGAGTAGAGCTCGAACGAGACTCCTTCGACGGCGACGACCGGCCCATAGGACTTCCCCAACCCGACGGCACGAAGCGCGACCTCGTGGTGCTGCGGCTGACGCTCACGGACGGCAAGGTGCAGCTCGGCCAGCGCCGCCGGGGCTTCGGTCTCCATCGCCGAAGAATCGACACGCTTCGGCTTGCGTCGACGAGCACTGCGCGCCTGACCGTACTGGTCGGCGCCGAGGGCGAGCAACAGGATCACACCCTTCGCGATCTGCTGGAAGAAGTCGGAGAGTCCGAGGAAGACCATCGCGGCGCTGATCGTGCCCAGAAGCACCACACCGAGAAGAATCCCGAGCGGACGTCCAGAGCCACCGGTGAACGCGATACCCCCCACGATCACGGCGGTCAAGACGTTGAGCTCGAAGCCGATGCCGATCCCGGGCGTTCCGCTGCCGAGGCGTGCGGTCGCGAGCGCCGCGACGAGTCCCATCGAGACGCCCATGTAGACGAAATTGAGCACCATGGTCTTGTCGACGTCGATGCCCGCGCGCCGGGCCGCTTCTGGACTGCCGCCGATCGCGAAAGCGCGGACGCCGCTGACGGTCTTGGTCAGCGCGAGAGCACCGACGATGAAGACCGCGAGAGCGATCCAAACCGGAACGGGCACACCCACAAGCGTGTCGCGTCCCAGTCGCGTGAAGTCGGGGTTGAAGCCGAACACCGAACGCGAGTTCGACAGCGCGTAGGCCAAGCCGGTGTAGACGAACGACAACCCGAGGGTGACGATGAGCGGTGAGATGCTCAGAAGCCGCACGAGGATCCCGTTCACCAGGCCGATGATCCCGCCCCCGATGAGCGCGGCGACGACCGGGATCCACGGGGACTGGGTGTCGCGGGCGACGACCGCCGTGACGACCGCCAGGAGCCCAAACTGCCCTCCGATCGACAGGTCGACGTTGCCGGTGACGAGCAGCCGACCGGCGGCGATCCCGGCGATGAGCAGGCTCGAGACGTTGACGAGGATCGACGCGATGTTGTTCGACGAGATGAAATTGCCCGCCTGGAGCTGAACGAGCGCGGCGACCAGGATGATGATGGCGGCGAGTCCGAGTCGTGCGGATCCCCCTCCGACGTGACGGCGTTTCACGTGAGCCGAGCCGACGACGGGCGACGCGGACGTCATGTCATATCTCCTTGAACCCTGCGGACTCGTGCTCGTCGACGCGGCGTCGTCACGAATCCACTTCCCACGCCGACAACTCCTCGTCGCTCGCGTCGCGAAGAATGAACCGCTGCACCTTGCCGCTCGCGGTTCTCGGCAGGTCGCGCACCACCCGGACACGACGCGGATAGGCGTGCACGCCATAGCTGCCGCGCACCATGTCCTGGAGCTGCTTCTCCAACCCGTCGACCGGGGGGTCCGAAGTGAGGACGACGAACGCCTCGACGGCTGTTCCCCGGATCTCGTCCGGTCGGCCGACGACTGCAGCGTCGCGCACGTGGGGGCTCGTAACGAGGATCCGCTCGATGTCGAAGGGCGCGATTCGGTAGCCCGCGGAGAGAATCACGTCGTCTTCCCGGGAGGCGAAGAAGAAGTTGCCCTCACTCTCGCGACCGATGTCGCCGGTCAGGTACCACGCCCCGTCGGGCGTGAATCGCTCGGCCGTCTGCTCGGGTGCGTTCACGTAGCCGCTGAACCACATGAGCGGGCTCTCGTCGACCGAGAGCGCGATCGATGCCCCGACCGTTCCGCCGACGAAGCCGGGCAGGCTCTGCCCCATCGACCCGTCTTCGACATCGCGCCGCAGAAGCGGGTTCCACGCGTTCGCGATCGCCATCCCCTGTTCGGTCTGGCCCCAGTGATCGCGGACCGTGGTGCCGATCGCCGTCGGCGCCCACTCCACGACCTCGGGAGTCAGGGGCTCCCCCGCGGCGGATGCCGCGCGGAGGGGCTGACGCACGGTGATCCCGGCCGCCCGTAATGCTCGGTAGACGGTGGGAGCGGCGGCCAGGTTCGTGACGCCGAGATCGTCGATGACGCGTCTGGTCAGTTCGACGTCGAACCCGCTCGTGAGAAGGATGTTCGCGCGCCCCGTCGCGAGCGGTCCGATGACGCCGTAGTAGAGGCCGTACGCCCAACCGGGGTCGGCCATGTTCCAGAACACGTCGTCGCCCCTCACGTCGAGCCCGTACCTCATGTAGGCGACGGTCGAAGCGATCGCGAAGGCATTCACCTCGACGCCCTTCGGCTTGCCGGTGGTTCCCGACGTGTAGATCTCGACGAAAGTGCCGCCGCTCCCGATCGCGATGTCCGTCGCGAGGGGCGAGTGCGCATCGATCAGATCGTCGATCTGCGTGCCCGCGGTGAGGACAGGTAGGTCGACGTCGATGAGCTTCTCCAGCTGATCGGGATCGGCGACGACGAGGCGCGCTCCGGATGCTTCCAACCGCTGAAGGATGGCCGGGCCCGCGAACGCCGTGAACAAGGGGACGTGCACCGCCCCCAGACGCCACAGGGCGAGGAGCACGACGGGGAGTTGTGCCGTCTTCGTCATCAGCACGCCGACGCGCGAGCCCTCGACGATGCCCGCCGCCTGCAGGCCCGACGCGAGTCGCCTCGAGCGCTCCGCGAGCTCCCCGAAGGTGAGCGATTGCGCCTGCGCGTCGCGATCGACGACGATGAACGCGGTGTCGCCAGAAGGGTGACGATCGCACAGCTCGGTGGCGACGCACAGCTCGTCTCGCGAATACGCGACGCGCAGCTCCTCGACATCGGCCACGATGTCGGGCAGGTCGAGCCAGGGCGCGCGATGCGTACGGACGGTCGCGTCGTCAATCATGCCCACTTCTTCGTCAGGCGACATGGTTCTCCCAATGTGTGTTCACGTGCGGTAGATCCGCGCACGCAAGGTCGCACGCGCATCCAACGCCCACTCTCGTTGGCGGCGGTCGCCTTCCACCACCCTCCATGGAGGGTGGGGGCCGGAATGGCCGTGCGCTATCGTGGGGCGCGCGGATTCACCCACTGAACGAGGTCGATGATGATCCCCGCTAGCGATGTCGCCCCACTCGGCCGAGCTCTCGAACGAGTGCGTCTCCGCACAGGGGCCTCCCTCGCGTTCGCCGGTATGGTCGGCGCTTCCGGCGATGTCACCCTCGAACACTTCTCGGGACCGGTCAACGGAGCACTCCCCGGGGTCGTACTGAAGAACGGCGAAGGACTCGGGGGCCGATCGGTTGCCCTGAGGCGACCGATCGGCGTCAACGACTATTTCTCGTCCCAGCAGATCTCACACCACTACGACCGCATCATTCGCGCGGAAGGGCTGCGCTCCCTCGCCGCCGCGCCCGTCATCGTCGGCCGCGACCCGGTGGGGATCCTCTACGCGACATTCCGGAACGACACCCCGGTCGGCGGACGAGTGCTCGACGGCCTCATCAGCGAGGCGCGAGCCGTGGAGCAGGAACTTCTCGTCTCGGCGACTTTGCGTGCTCGCGAGAACGACGCCGCGCTCGCCGACGTGACCCGGCTTCGCGGGCGCCTCCGCGCGGCCCACGCGGAGCTGCGTGTTCTGGGTGCGCGCGTCGAGGACAAGCAGATCGCCGCGGCGCTGCGCGTGGTGGCGGACCTCCTCGCGGAAAGCGGGCGCTGCGACCCCGACGTCGTGCTGACGGCGCGGGAATCCGACGTGCTCGCCCTCGTCTCAACCGGCCTGACCAACCAGGTCATCGCCATCCGGCTCGGTCTGACGCTCAACACGGTCAAGAGCTACATCCGCTCCGCCATGGCCAAGCTGGGGGCGACGACCCGGTGGGAGGCCGTCGTCAATGCTCGCGCGATGGGTGTGCTGCCGTGAGCGGCGTTTCAGCCGAGTGAATCGAGAACCGCGGCGACGGGGATGTCGACGCGCTCACCTGAGCGGCGATGCCACAGCTCGACGATTCCGTCGGCGGCACCCCGACCGACGATGACGATCGTCGGCACACCCAGCAACTCGGCGTCGTTGAACTTCACCCCGGGACCGAGCTTGGGCCGGTCGTCGTACAGCACATCCTTGCCCGCGGCCTCCAGCTCGGCGACGAGCTGCTCGGCGAGCGTGAACGCCGCCTCGTCGCGCCCGGCCGCGATGACGTGCACATCGAACGGGGCGATCGCGTTGGGCCAGAGCAGACCCTTGTCGTCGGCCGTCGTCTCGGCGATCGCCGCGAGGATACGCGTGACGCCGATGCCGTAGGAGCCCATCGTGACGGTCACGAGCTTGCCGTTCTCGTCGAGCACCTTGAGGTCGAGGGCTTCGGCGTACTTGCGCCCGAGCTGGAAGACGTGGCCGATCTCCATACCGCGCGCCAGCTCGACGGGGCCCGAGCCGTCGGGGGCGGGGTCGCCCGCACGTACCGCCGCGATCTCGATCCACCCGTCGCCCGTGAAGTCGCGGCCCGCGACGAGGCCGAAGACGTGCTTCTCGTCTTCGTTGGCGCCGGTGATCCAGTCGGAGCCGTCGACGACTCGCGGGTCGAGGAGGTAGCGGATACCGGTCGCCGACTCCTCACCGAGTACCGGGCCGAGCGCCGACCAGGGGCCGATGTAGCCCTTCACGATGAGCGGATTCTTCGCGAAGTCGGCTTCCGTCGCGGGTTCGACGTCGGCGGGAGCGAACGCCACCTCGGCGCGCTTCATGTCGACATCCCGGTCGCCCGGCAGCCCGACGACGACGACCTCGCGGCTGCCGTCGAGGTGGGTCAGCGCGAGCACGACGTTCTTCAGTGTGTCGGCCGCCGTCCAGGCACCGCCCGGCTTCGGGTATTCGGCATTCGCGAGGTCGACGAGGGTCTGGATCGTCGGGGCTGCGGGCGACGGCAGCACTCGCGCGGGCGGCAGGGTCGAGACATCGACATCCAGCTCAGGCACGAGGGTCGTGAACGCCTCGACGTTCGCGGCGTAGCCTCCCGCCGAGCGCACGAAGGTGTCTTCGCCGATCGGGGTGGGGTGCAGGAACTCCTCCGACCGCGAGCCCCCCATGGCGCCGGCATCCGCCTGGACGATCACGTATTCGAGCCCGAGGCGCGTGAAGATGCGCTCGTAGGCGTCGCGCTGCGCCTGATAGGACACCTCCAGGCCGGCGTCGGTGACGTCGAACGAGTAGGCATCCTTCATCGAGAACTCACGCCCGCGCAGCAGGCCGGCGCGCGGTCGCGCCTCGTCGCGGTACTTGTCCTGGATCTGGTAGATCGTCAGCGGGAGGTCTTTGTACGACGCGTAGAGGTCTTTCACGAGCAGCGTGAAGACCTCTTCGTGCGTCGGGGCGAGCAGATAGTCGGCGCCCTTGCGGTCCTTCAGGCGGAAGATGCCGTCGCCGTACTCCTCCCAGCGACCGGTCGCCTCATACGGCTCGCGCGGCAGGAGCGCGGGGAACAGCACCTCTTGAGCTCCCGCGGCGGTCATCTCGTCGCGGATGATCTGCTCGATCTTGCGGCGCACTTTGAGTCCGAGCGGCAGCCACGAGAAGATGCCGGGCGCCTGACGGCGGATGTAGCCGGCACGCACGAGCAGCCGATGGCTCGACACTTCGGCGTCGGAGGGGTCTTCGCGCAGCGTGCGGACGAAGAGCTGGGAGAGGCGCGTTGACACGACCTCCACCCTAGTTCTCGCGTCCGCACCCCTCGTTCTCCCCGAGGGGTCGCTGTTGAGGGTTTCACTCGCCCCAGAAACCCCAACAGTGACCCCTCGGCAGTCCTTCACAGGGGGCTGCGAGGGGGTCGATCTCGCCGTGGGTGAGGAGTCGTCGCAGAGGAAAGGTGTTGCGATGAGCATGTCGGGATGCGAACGCCCGAACCCTTGCCGCGGTCCCTCGGCACGGCATTCTCGGTCGGCAGCGCGCTCGACGCAGGTGCCACCCGCGACCGACTCCGCGCCCGCGACCTTGCGCGGCCGTTCACCGGGGGACGCGCACGGGAGGAGCCGCACGATCTTCGCAGCCGGGCGGTGGCGCTCGTGCCGCTTCTGCATCCCGGTCAGTACTTCAGTCACACCACCGCCGCCGAATTGCAGAGCCTTCGGATGCCGGAGCGTCGCCTACCGCCCCACCTGCACCTCACCTATCCGCACGCCCATCGCGCGATGCGTCGACCCGGCGTCGTCGGCCACAAGACTCTCCGCGCGACACGCGTCGTGCGGCTCGACGGGGGCATCCCGGTGTCCGCGCCCCTCGCGGCGTGGTGTGAGAGCGCGCCGCTCCTCAGCGTCGACGAGCTCATCGCGATGGGCGACGGTCTGGTGCGCCGACGCTCCCCAGTCGCAACCCTCGACGATCTGCGGGATGCCGTGCGGAGCCGGGCTGGACAGCGAGGCGCCGCCCGGCTGCGGCTCGCGCTGCCGCACATCCGGTCAGGCACCGATTCGTTTCGGGAAACCCTGCTGCGGCTGGTCGTGGTGCGCGGCGGACTTCCCGAGCCAGAGGTCAATCCGCCGCTCACCGATCGGCGCGGGGTGGTGATCGCGCACGGCGACCTCGCCTGGCTGCGGTATCGCGTGGTGCTCGAGTACGAAGGCCGACAGCACGCCGAAGACGCCCAGCAGTTCGCGATCGATATCCGCCGTCTTGACGACCTTGCGGCGGAGGACTACCGCGTGATCCGGGTGGACCGCAGACTGCTGCGCGACGAGACGACGCTGCTCGCGAAGATCGCTGAGGCGCTCATCAAGGGCGGCTGGCTTCCCTGACGCATTCCCGTTCACGAGGGGTCGCTATAAGGAGTTTTCGCCGTGCGGAGTGCCCCAACAGCGACCCTTCGCGATCGGCGGGTCAGGTCGTGACGACCTCGGGAGAGCCGACGACATCGGCAGGCATCGCCGCGGCGAGACGTTGCGCCTCGGCGATGAGGGTCGCGACGATCTCCGACTCCGGAACGGTCTTGATGACCTCGCCCTTGACGAAAATCTGGCCCTTGCCGTTGCCCGAAGCGACGCCGAGGTCGGCTTCGCGAGCCTCGCCGGGGCCGTTCACGACGCAGCCCATGACCGCGACGCGCAACGGCACGGTCATCCCCTGCAGCCCCTCGGTCACACTGTCGGCAAGGGTGTAGACATCCACCTGCGCTCGTCCACATGACGGGCACGAGACGATCTCGAGTTTGCGTTCGCGCAGATTGAGCGACTGCAGGATCTGCAGCCCGACCTTGACCTCTTCGACCGGCGGGGCCGACAGCGAGACGCGGATGGTGTCGCCGATCCCCTCGGAGAGCAGGATGCCGAACGCCGTCGCGCTCTTGATCGTGCCCTGGAACGCGGGGCCGGCCTCGGTCACCCCGAGGTGCAGGGGCCAGTCGCCCGCTTGCGCGAGCAGCCGGTAGGCCTTCACCATGACAACCGGGTCGTTGTGCTTGACCGAGATCTTGAAGTCGTGAAAGTCGTGCTCTTCGAACAGGCTCGCCTCCCATACGGCGCTCTCGACGAGCGCCTCCGGAGTCGCCTTGCCGTACTTCTCGAGCAGGCGGGGGTCGAGCGAGCCCGCGTTGACGCCGATGCGCAGGCTCACCCCGGCATCCTTCGCGGCCTTCGCGATCGCGCCCACCTGGTCGTCGAACTTGCGGATGTTGCCGGGGTTGACCCGCACGGCGGCGCAGCCGGCGTCGATCGCCTGGAAGACGTACTTCGGCTGGAAGTGGATGTCGGCGATGACGGGGATCTGCGACTTCTTGGCGATGATGTGCAGCACGTCGGCGTCGTCTTGGCTCGGTACGGCAACGCGCACGATGTCGCACCCCGAGGCCGTCAGTTCGGCGATCTGCTGAAGCGTCGCATTGATGTTCGTCGTCGGCGTCGTCGTCATCGATTGCACACTCACCGGCGCATCGCCGCCGACGAGCACCTTGCCGACCGTGATCTGGCGGCTCTTGCGGCGGGGAGCGAGCACCTCGGGGGCGGGTTTGGGCATCCCAATATTGACAGCGGGCACGACGTCAGCCTACGGCGCGCACCCCGCGAGTCGCTGAGTACGGCGACGTCAGAGCAGGCTGATCGGGTTCACGATGTCGGAGAAGAGCACGAACACCGTGAGCGCCGCGAGGACGCCCGAGACCGCCATTGTGATCGGGATGAGGCGCGCGACATCCACGGGGCCCGGGTCGGGGCGGCGGAGCAGCTTCGCGAACCCGCGGCGGATGCCCTCCCAGATCGCGCCCGCGACGTGCCCGCCGTCGAGCGGGAGCAGCGGAACGAGGTTGAACAGGAAGAGCGCGAGATTGAGGCCGCCGAGAAGGCTCAGGATGCTCGCGGCACGATCGGCGACCGGGATCGTGTCGAGACTCGTGATCTCGCCCGCGAGGCGCCCGACGCCGACGACGCCGATGATGCCCTCGGGGTCGCGTTCGCTCCCGCCGAACGTGGACACGCCGAGGTCGTAGACACGCGCCGGCAGGGTGATGATCGAGTACCCGATGCGCCCGGCGGCCTCCCCCAGGTAGCCGGGTACCGCCGTGATCGGCTGCTGCACCGTCTGCGTCGCGTAGCCGATGCCGATGAAGCCGACGTCTTGCGTGACGACCGTCCCGTCGGGGTTCTCGACGGGTCGACCGTCGGCATCCAGTACCGGCCGCTCGGTGAGGAGCGGGGTGACGGCGACCGTGACCTCGTCCCCGTCCCTCAGCACGTCGACGGCGAGTTCGCGCCCGGCCGCCGCCGAGACGATCTCGGAGACGTCGGTGTACTCGACGATCGGGTGCCCGTCGATCGCGAGGATGCGATCACCCGGCCGGAGCCCGGCCTCCGCGGCGGGGGCGACGGGGTCGTCGGCGGCGCACTCGGTGCGGGTGCTGTCGGCGGGCACGACGCACTGATAAACGGTGCCGATCGTCGTGGAGTGCTGCGGGATGCCGAAGCCGACGAGCACGATCGCGAAGAACACGAACGCGAGAACGAGGTTCATGAACGGTCCGCCGAGCATGATGACGATGCGCTTGAGCACCGGCAGCCGGTAGAACGTGCGATGCTCCTCACCCGCCGGGATGCCCTCGTGCGCGGCGCTGCGGGCATCGTTGACCATGGTGTCGAAGAAGCCGGTGGATGCCGTGCGCGGCTTGCCGCCCTTGCGCGCGGGCGGGAACATCCCGGCCATTGAGATGTAGCCGCCGAGCGGAATGAGTTTCACGCCGTACTCGGTCTCGCCGACCCGTCTCGAGAACAGCGTCTTGCCGAAGCCGATCATGTACTGCCCGACCCGCACGCCGAAGAGTTTCGCCGGGACGAGGTGGCCGATCTCGTGGAGTCCGATCGAGACCATGAGCCCGACGAGCACGATCAGCACGCCGAGGAGGTAGAGGAGCGCGGATTCCACCCGGTCAGCGTACGTCAGGGCGCCTGAGAATCACGGTTCGCGCGCACCGTCGGATAGCCCGGCTGGGAGTGGACCGCAAGGCGCAGCGGGAACGTCGCTCGTGCACCACGATGGGAGAGTGCACGAGCCCGACGTCGGACAGACTTTCCATGGGCGCTATGTCTTGAGGGAGCGCCTCGGCGATGGCGGAACCGCCACGGTGTTCCGCGCCGACGACGTGCAGCTCGATCGCTCGGTCGCGATCAAGGTCTACGGTCCGCAGAGCGAGCTGAGCGACAACGCGCGGCGCCAGCGCGAGGCTCGCGCCCTCGCGGGCTTGCGTCATCCGGCCATCGTGACCCTCTTCGACGCGCGACTCGACGCGACGCCGCCGTACCTCGTTCTGGAGTTCGTCGACGGCGAGACACTCTCGCGCCGCATCGCGCGGGGGCCGCTGTCCGCCGCGGAGACGAGACTCATCGGCGCCGCCGCCGCGAGCGGCCTGGCCGCGGCGCACGACGCGGGGCTCGTTCACCGTGACGTCAAGCCCGCCAACCTCGTGATCCCGGCCGATCCCACCCTCGCGGAGGCCCGTCTCCTCGACTTCGGCATCGCCCACGCCGTCGGCGATTCGCGCGCCACCACGCACGGCTCGGTCGTCGGGTCGGCCGTCTACGTGAGCCCCGAACAGGCGCGCGGCGACGACGTGACCCCCGCATCGGATGTCTACTCGCTCGGCCTCGTGCTCATCGAATGTCTCACCGGCCGCCCGGCGTTCAGCGGGTCGGCACAAGAGGTGCTCGCGGCTCGCCTCGTGCGCTCCCCCGCCCTCGATGATCCCGCCCTCGCGGCCGACGCGGAGCTGCTCGGTCGCATGACGGCCCTCGACGCGGTCGATCGCCCGACCGCGGCCGAGGTCGCGCACGCACTCGGGTTGCCCGCCGCGACGCGCGTGCTCCCGTCCGCGTCGGCGACGCTGCCGACCGAACGCATGACGGAAACCGTCCCGGCCGCGCCTCAGTCCGCACTCGCGCCCGAGCCCACGCCCGCGCGCGGCCCTCGCCGCCGCGTGGTCGCGATCACCCTCGGCGCCCTGGGCGCGCTCGTCGCCGTCGCCGTCGTGGCGATCATGCTGGCCGTGGCGCCGGGCCTCGCTCCGGCTCCCGGCCCGAGTGAGTCGCCACCCGCTGAGTCGACGCCGACCGACGAAGTGGTCGCGACCCCGACGCCCACCGACGACGCCCCGGGCAACAGCGGCAACGCTCCCGGCCAGAAGGACAAAGACGACAAGAGCCCCAAGCCGTAGCCGAGCGAGCATGAGGCGGCTCGTCGCGTCACCGAGCGAGAATGGCGTCCGCTTCCGTCCGCGCCCAGCGCTCCGCATCCAGCACTCCTTCGAGCGTCAACTCGCCGGGTTCGTGACGATCGACGACGCGCTCCACCGTCTCGACGATCGCGAGGTAGCCGATGCGACCGGCGTGGAAGGCGGCCACCGCTTGCTCGTTGGCGGCGTTGAACACCGCCGGATAGGTACGCCCCGCTTCGCCGACCCGTTTCGCGAGGGCGACGGCCGGGAAGGCGGCGGCGTCGAGCGGTTCGAAGGTCCAGGACTGTGCGGTGCCCCAGTCGAGCGGCGTTCCTACGCCGGGAACCCGGTCGGGCCAGCCGAGACCGAGCGAGATGGGCAGGCGCATGTCGGGCAGCGACGCCTGAAGCAGGGTCGAGCCATCGGTGAATTCCACCATGGAGTGCACGACCGATTGCGGGTGAACGACGACATCGATCGACGCATAGGGCACGTCGAACAGGAGGTGCGCCTCGATCACCTCGAGTCCCTTGTTCACGAGAGTCGCCGAGTTGGTCGTCACCATGAGACCCATGTCCCACGTGGGGTGGGCGAGCGCCTCGGCGGGGGTCACCCCGGCCAGGTCGGCTCGGCTACGACCGCGGAACGGTCCGCCGGATGCCGTCAGCACGAGCCGGCGCACCTCCGCCGCCGTCCCCGACCGTAGAGCTTGCGCGAGAGCCGAGTGCTCCGAGTCGACCGGCACGATCTGCCCGGGCGCCGCGGCCGCCGTCACGAGCTCGCCGCCGACGATGAGGCTCTCCTTGTTGGCGAGCGCGAGCGTCGCCCCGACCTCGAGCGCGGCGAGGGTGGGGCCGAGACCCACGGAGCCGGTGATGCCGTTGAGCACGACATCCGCCGGGGTGTCGCGCACCAACTGGGCCGCGTCGTCGGCCCCGAGCGCGAGACGGGTGACTCCCGTTGCCGCCGCTTGCGCCGCGAGGCCCTCGCGGTCGGAACCCGCGGCGAGGCCGACGAGTTCGAACCGCTCGGGGTGCGCGGCGATGACCTCGAGCGCTTGCGTGCCGATCGACCCCGTCGAGCCGAGCACGATGACCCGCCGCGGACTCGTATCGGCCGGCGGGGTCATCTCAAGCGGCGGGGTCATGTCGGCCGGTGGGACCATGTCAGGCGGCGGGGTTGAGGTCGACGATCTCGATGTAGAACACGAGCGTCGAGTTCTGCAGGGCGTTCCCTTCGCTGTCCCCGTATCCGAGCGCCGGGGGCATCGTCACGAGGATTCGCGAGCCGACCGACTGCCCGACGAGCGCCTCCCGGAATCCCGTTACGACGCCGCTCACCGAGAAGACCGCGGGTTCGCCCCTCGCGAAACTCGAATCGAAGACCTCACCGGTCTCCCACGCGGTGCCGAGGTAGTTGACCGCGACGGAATCGGCGGGACCGACGACATCCCCGTCGCCCTTCTCGAGAACCGCGATCTCGAGGTCGGGCTTCGGCGCGACCGCCGGAAGGGTCACCGTCGGCGCCTCGGCGCTGCCGCCGATCTCAGGCAGGTCGCTCGACCAGACATTGTCGGTGAGCACATCCACGACGAACACGATGACGTCGTCGGCTCCGATGCCGACCTGCTCGCCTTGCGCACCGAACGCCTCGGATGCGGGAATGACGCCGACGGCTCGCGACCCGGGGCCGAGGCAACCGAGAGTCTTCGCGAAACCCGCGAACAGCATCTCGGGGTCGGCCCGGAACGGCGTCGCGGCATCGCTTTCACCCCAGCCGTAGGTCTCGATCTCGGCACCTGTCGTGCCGTTGTAGAGACCGTATGCGGCCGACACCAGCTGACCCGGCTCGACCTCGTCGCCGTCGATGACGACGTCCCGTTCGGTCGCCTCGACAACGAGGCCGGGATCGAACGTGACGGTCGGGACCGCCCCGAACTCGCCGCTGACCTCGACGGCCGAAACCCCGTCGCCGCCGGGGGTGGCGCAGACATCGACCGCGGCCGCGTCGGTTTCGGCGGGCTCGGGGTCGCCGCCCGCGCAGCTCGCGAGAACGAGCGCCGAAGCGAGGACGATCGGGAGGGCGATGAGGGTGCGACGCAACGGGTTTCCTTCGAGTTCGGTCACGCCGGCGGGGGCGTCGTGTCGAGGATGTCGACCACGTACACCACCGTATCCGTCGCGGCTATGCCGTAACTGGGAGCGCCGGCCGCGCCGAATCCATCGGCAGGCGGGACGATGACGACGACGCGTGACCCGACGGGACGCCCCACGATCGCGGCATCGACACCCGGCAGCAGCTCTACGAGCGAACGCGGCGCGTCTCCCCAGGTCTCGTCGAACACGTCGCCCGTGCGCCAGTTGACCCCCTGGAACTGGATGAGGAACTCGTCGTCGGCACCGACGATCGCACCCTCGCCCTCGATCAGGGTGGCGCTCAGCGGCGTGCTCGGCGGGTCGGCGGCGGGAATCGTCACCGTCGGACGCCCGGCGGCGTCGACGGTCACGCCGACGCGCGGGAAGTCTGCCGGCAGCGGGACCGGCGTACCCGTCGCCCGCAACGGCACGATCGCGAGCACGTCGATGACGAACACGAGATCGTCGTCGGGGCCGATCGCGAGCTCCGGCTGACCGATCGAGCCGAAGGCATCCTCGGCCGGCACGACGCCGACGACCCGGCTGCCCGCGGTCGAACACAGGATCGTCGCGAGCAAACCCGGTTGCACCGCGCCTTCGGCGAGCAGCACGCGCGCCGAGGCCGTACCGGGCGCACGGTCACCGCTCGTGGCGTTGAGGATCGTGATCGTCACCGCCACGAGGTCGCCCGCCGCGACCTTCTCCCCTGCTCCCTCGAGCAGCACGCTGCGCTCGACCCGATCGACGGAGAACGGGCCGTGCGCCGTGACGACGGGCGACGCGCCGAAGTCGCCCGATGCGGTCACGGCGTCGGAGGCATCGCCCGGGGCGGCACACTCCGCCGCGGCGCTCCCGGCGCCCGCGGTGGGCGTCGGCGATCCGAGAACCGGGGGGTGCACGGCACAGCCCGAGAGAAGGAGCGTCACGAGGGCGATCGAGGCGACGGCGGTCCGGATGGGCACCCTCCATCCTCGCCGACGCGCCCCCCGGGCGGCCGTAGGCTGCCGGTATGGGATTCAGCGTGCCGCAGGAGCGGAAGCTCGTCACCGACCTCCCCGGCCCGAAATCGATCGCCCTTCAGGAGCGCCGGGTCGCGAGCGTCTCCCGCGGAGCGGGCACCCTCGCCGACATCTACATGGATCACGGCGCAGGCGCGATTCTCGTGGATGTCGACGGCAACCAGTTGATCGACCTCGGGTGCGGTATCGGCGTCACGACGATCGGCCACGCGCACCCCGAGGTCGCCGAAGCGGCCTACGAACAGGCGAAGAAGCTCACCCACACGCTCTTCACGGTGACCCCGTACGAGAACTACGTGCGGGTCGCCGAGAAACTGCAGCAGATCACGCCGGGCGACTTCGAGAAGCACTCGATCCTCGTCAACTCGGGCGCCGAAGCGGTCGAGAACGCCGTCAAGATCGCTCGCAAGTTCACCGGACGCCGCGCGATCGTGAGCCTCGACCACGCATTCCACGGCCGCACCAACCTCACGATGGCGATGACCTACCGCCCGTGGCCGGAGCGGGCTGGGATGGGGCCCTTCCCGGGCGAGCTGTACTCGGTGCCGATCTCGTATCCGTTCCGCGACGGCCTGTCGGGCGAGGAGGCCGCGGCGAAGACGATCGACTACATCGTCACCCACATCGGTGCGAGCGAGGTCGCGGCGTTCTTCGCCGAGCCGATCCAGGGCGACGGCGGCATCATCATCCCGGCTCCCGGTTATTTCGCCGCGATCAAGCAGTTCTGCGCCGACAACGGCATCGTCTTCGTCGCCGACGAGATCCAGGCCGGCATCGCGCGCACCGGCACGTGGTACTCGATCGAGCACCACGGCGTCGTGCCCGACCTCGTGACGAGCGCGAAGGGCATCGCGGGCGGTTTCCCGCTCGCGGCCGTCACCGGCCGGGCCGAGATCATGGATGCCGTGCAGCCCGGTGGGATCGGCGGCACCTTCGGCGGCAACCCGGTGTCGACCGCCGCGGCCCTCAAGGTGTTCGAAATCATCGAGCGCGACGACCTGCTGGGCGAGGCGCAGCGCGTCGAAAAGGCGCTGCTCGCGCGCATCGGCGGGTGGACCGAAAGATTCCCGGTCGTCGGCGAGGTGCGCGGCAAGGGGGCGATGTTCGGCGTCGAACTCATCAAGCCCGGCACGAAGGAACCGAACCCCGGAGCGCTCTCGGCGGTGCTGCGGCATGCGACGCGCAACGGCGTCATCCCTCTCGACGCGGGATCGTGGGATTCGGTGCTGCGCATCATGCCGAGCGTCGTCATCAGTGAGGAACTGATCGACGACGCCGCCGGGGTGATCGAAGAAGCGCTCTCGGAACAGGACTGAGGCTCGACGTGAACGACACCCCTCGCGCGCGGATGCGCGTCCGCGCCTGGCCTTTCCTCCTCGGCACGATGGCCGTCGCGGTCGTCGCGACGCTCGGCGTATCGGCGAGCGCGTGGAGCCTCCCGCGCATCCAGCACTTCCACGATGCCTACGTCGCCTGGTCGACGCCGATTCCACCCGACGTCGCGGCGATCGCCGACGCGACCGGCATGAGTGAGGAGGGCGAACTCATCTACCGCGCGTCGACCCCGGAAGTCGAAGACGACGACTCCTTCAACGAGCACTGCGCGATCGAGGGCGGTGCGGTGCTCGGCTGCTACTTCGAGGGCAACGTCTACGTCTATGCCGTCACCGATGAGCGCCTCGCGGGAACCGTCGAGGTGACGGCCGCTCATGAGATGCTGCATGCCGCCTACGAGCGGTTGAGCCCGCACGAACGAGAACGCGTGGATGCCCTCGTCGACGAAGCCGTCGCCGCCCTTCCCGCCGACGATCCGGTGTTCGGCGACCTCGAGCTCTACCCCGCCGAGCAGCTCTCCGACGAATGGCATTCGCGGCTCGGCACCGAATTCGCCGAGCTCTCCCCCGCACTCGAGGAGCACTACGCTCGCTACTTCGACGATCGCGCCAAAGTTGTCGACCTGCATGCGAAGGCGACCGCGCTCTTCAACGAACTGCGCGATCAGATCGACGCGCTCGTCGCGGAGATCGATGCGCTCGACCCCGTGCTCGATGCTCGCATCGCGGCTTACGAGGCGGCGATCGCCGACTACAACGCCGACGTCGACGGGTTCAACATCCGAGCCGACAACGGCTCGTTCGCGTCGCAACAGCAGTTCGACCGCGAGCGCGCCGGGCTCGTGTCGCGCGGAGCCGCGCTCGACGCCGAGGGGGCGGCGCTCGATGCCGAGATCACCCGGTACAACGGCCTCGTGGAACAGCTCACGGCCCTCGACGCCGACTACGCCGAGCTGTACAGCGCCCTCGACTCGAGCGACGACACCGACACCGTCAGCCCGTAACCTGTGGGCGCACGACGATCGTGGGCTCGTGCCGCACCGGGAAGGCGACGCTCGACGCGATGAAGCACAGCCGGTTGGCGTCAGCGTGGATCCGCCGCGCGACCTCGGGGTCGCCCGCGGAAATGGTGACGACCGGGCGCAGAACGACCTCCCGGAATCGTCCCGCGCCGTCCGGGGTCGTGACGAGCACCCCTTCGGCGGTGTCGTCGTAGCCCTCCACGATGATCCCGTTGGCGACCGCGACGTAGAGGTAACTCAGCAGGTGGCACTGGGCGAGCGCCGCGATGAGCATCTCTTCGGGGTTCCAGCGATCGACATCGCCGTGGAACACGCGGGCGGCTGAGCCGAGGATGTCGGGCTTGCCGGCGATGGAGACGACATGGTCGCGGCCGTACGCGCGATATCCGGCGGTGCCCGCGCCGCGGTTGCCCGTCCAGGTCAGCGCGGCCGCGAAGCGATGATCGGCATCCATCCTGACCTCTCTCGCCCGACCTCTTCGATCGCGGCGTCGCACGCCGCCGGTTCTAGACTCGACCGCATGACCGACGCGTTCGCCACCACCGTAGCTGCCTCCGGACCGGTTCCGATCGAACGTCGCGTGGTGACCGCCATTCCGGGTCCCCGATCGATCGCCTGGCAGGAGCGCCGCCGCGCGGTGGTCTCCGACGGCGTCGCCTCCGCCCTGCCGGTCTTCATCGAGCGGGCGCACGGCGCGATCGTCGTGGATGTCGACGGCAACGCCTTCCTCGACCTCGGTGCCGGGATCGGCGTCACGACGATCGGCCACACCGACGACGCCGTCGTCGCCGCCGCGCGCGAGCAGCTGGGTGACGTCATCCACACGCTGTTCACCGTCACCCCGTACGAGGAGTACGTGCGCGTCGCCGAGTTGCTCGCCGAGCACACGCCCGGCACGCACGCCAAAAAGTCGGTGCTCGTGAACTCTGGTGCCGAAGCTGTCGAGAACGGCGTCAAGATCGCCCGCAAGTTCACCGGACGCGCGGGGATCGCGGTGCTCGAGCACGCGTACCACGGGCGCACCAACCTCACGATGGCGATGAACTTCAAGGCGATGCCGTACGCGCTCGGCTTCGGACCGTTCGCGGGAGACGTCTACCGCGCCCCGAACTCCTACCCGTCGCACGACGGGCTCTCGGGTGCCGCCGCAGCCGCGCGCACGATCGGGTATCTGGAGAAGACCGTCGGCGCCACCGACCTCGCGTGCCTCGTCGTCGAGCCGATCCAAGGTGAGGGCGGCTTCGTCGTGCCCGCCGACGGCTACCTGCCGGCCCTGCAGGAGTGGTGCACCGCGAACGGCATCGTCTTCATCGCCGACGAGATTCAGTCGGGAATGGCGCGCACCGGCACCTACTACGCGTCGGAACACTTCGGCCTCGTGCCCGACCTCGTGCTCACGGCGAAGGGCATCGCGGGCGGCCTCCCGCTCGCCGCCGTCACCGGTCGCGCCGAGATCATGGATGCCGCCCAGCCCGGCGGCCTCGGTGGAACGTTCGGCGGCAACCCGGTCGCGTGCGCCGCCGCGATCGCGGTGTTCGAGCGCATCGAATCCGAGGGCCTGCTCGGTGAGGCGACCCGCATCGAGCGCGCCCTCAAGCCCGCCTTGCTCGCGCTTCAGCAGAAGTACCCGGTCATCGCCGACGTGCGCGGCATCGGCGCGATGCTCGCGATCGAACTGAACGACCCCGCCACGGGCGCTCCCCGCGCCGACCTCGTGTCGGCGATCGCGGCCGACGCCGCCCAGCAGGGTCTGCTCGTGCTGACCGCGGGAACCTCCGGCAACGTGCTGCGGTTTTTGCCGAGCCTCGCGATCACCGACACCCAGCTCGCCGACGCCGTCGAGGTGCTCGACGCGTGCTTCGCCCG
>CBFGZU010000016.1:0-28374 GCA_965653335.1 uncultured Pseudolysinimonas sp. | reverse complement strand
GCCTTCGCGTTGCGAACGGCATCCTCGATGCGGTGCTTGCGCTCCTTGAGCTCGACCTCGGTCGCGGCTCCGGCCTTGATGACGGCGACGCCACCGGCGAGCTTCGCGAGGCGCTCCTGCAGCTTCTCGCGGTCGTAGTCGCTGTCGGTGTTCTCGATCTCCTGGCGGATCTGCTTGACCCGTCCGGCGATCTGGTCGGCGTTGCCGGCACCCTCGATGATCGTGGTCTCGTCCTTGGTGACGATGACCTTGCGCGCCTGACCCAACTGCTCGAGCGTGGCGTTCTCGAGCTTGAGCCCGAGCTCTTCGCTGATGACCTCGCCACCGGTGAGGATGGCGATGTCGGCGAGCTGCGCCTTGCGGCGGTCGCCGAAGCCGGGGGCCTTGACGGCGACCGACTTGAAGATGCCGCGGATCTTGTTGACGATGAGGGTCGCGAGCGCTTCGCCGTCGACATCCTCGGCGATGATCAGCAGCTGCTTGCCCGCCTGGATCACCTTGTCGACGATCGGCAGCAGGTCCTTGATGTTGCTGACCTTGGAGTTGACGATCAGGATGTAGGCGTCTTCGAAGACGGCTTCCTGACGCTCCTGGTCGGTGACGAAGTACTGCGACAGGTAACCCTTGTCGAAGCGCATGCCCTCGGTGAGCTCGAGCGTCGTGCCGAAGGTGTTCGACTCCTCGACGGTGACGACGCCCTCCTTGCCGACCTTGTCGATCGCCTCGGCGATGAGCTTGCCGATCTCGGTGTCGCCGGCGGAGATGGACGCGGTGGCGGCGATCTCCTCCTTGGTCTCGACCTCCTTGGCGTTCTTGACGAGCTCCTTGGTGACCGCCTCGACGGCCTTCTCGATGCCGCGCTTGAGGCTGATCGGGTCGGCGCCGGCTGCGACGTTGCGCAGGCCTTCGCGAACGAGCGCCTGGGCGAGCACGACCGAGGTGGTCGTTCCGTCGCCCGCGACGTCATCGGTCTTCTTCGCGACCTCCTTGACCAGCTCGGCGCCGATCTTCTCGTAGGGGTCGTCGAGCTCGATCTCCTTGGCGATCGAGACGCCGTCGTTGGTGATCGTGGGGGCGCCCCACTTCTTCTCCAGCACGACATTGCGGCCGCGGGGCCCGAGCGTGACCTTGACGGCGTCAGCGAGGATGTTGAGCCCGCGCTCGAGGCCGCGGCGGGCCTCTTCGTCGAAAGCGATGATCTTTGCCATGAGTGTGTGTCGTCCCTCCCGGACGTAGAAACTTGGCACTCACGACGCGCGAGTGCCAGGGATTATCTTGGCACTCGCCTACCGAGAGTGCAAGCCGCGTGGCGCTACGGAGCGGGGGGCTCGGCGGGCGCGGGCGGCGGAGGCGCTGTGAAGGCGACACTTCCCGCAAGAGGCACGAGTTCCACCCAGCTGTTCCCCGGCGCCAGCTGGATGACCGTGCCCGTATCGTCGACGAGCCGGATCGGCGCGGTCTGCGCATCCTTCGACCAGGTCGCGTGAATCGTCTTCCCGCCGCTGCTCACCCAGGCTTCACCCGAACCGATCAGCTCGGTCTTCGGGATGCTCTGGCTGACGGTGACGGGAACCCGGATGATGACGACGTTGACGGCCGAGAACGGCACGCCGCTGTTGTCGAGGTCGAGCGACCCGCTTTGCGAGCGCGCCCACATGGCGCGAGATGCGTCCCACACCCACGACGGTGCCGACGACGACCCGAACCGCAACGCCATCGACTCGGTCGGCGTTCCCGCGACCACGGCCGACGACGACGCGACGTCGGGAGCGAACGCGAACTGCTGCACCGGCGCCGCGAGGTCGAGATGCCGGGCGATCAGCTCGGGCGCGCGCACGAGCACGTCGTGAGGCCCCGGGCGCCCGCCGACGCGGAACATGAGGTCGCTCGTGTCGGCCTGCCCGTGGATCGCGTTGTAGACGTTGGTCTGCTTCATCATGACGACGAACCGGGACTGGCCCCCGGAGTAGGCGATGATGCCGCCGAGCGGCGACACGATGTCGGGATCCATCGGGCGGATGCTGCGCACCGGCCCGACCTCGGCGGGAACGTCGGAGTGCCAGACGGCGACGTACCGGGTCAGCCCGCCCTCGACGAGCTCCTCGAAGACGATGTCGGTGCGTTCCAGCCCGAACTGCGGGCGGGCGTCGGGATGATTGTCGACCTTCGCCGCGAGCGACGGTGCCGAGAGCGCCCCTGGCGCCACGGTCTCCCCCGTGAGGGGAGCTAGCGCGGTCGGCTCCGGGGTCAGGTAGGTCGACGAGTAGGTCGGAGTCGGCATCGGGGCCAGCCCCTGACTCACACAGCCGCTCAGGAGGGCGACTGCCCCCACCGCCGCGAGAACGACCCCGCGATATCCCCGCCCCTGACTCATGCCGTCATGGTAGGCGGAGGTGGCGCCCACGAGCCGCACCGACTCGGCGTGCGGGCACGTCTCGTCGGTCGATGTCGCGCTCAGGCGGCCGGAGGGGTGTAGTCGGCGCCGAGCACGATCGTGACCGGGGCGCCCAGGTAGGCGTCGGAGTTGACGATGCTCGCGGGATCGGTGCCGAGCAGCTGGGCGAGCCCGAGGGCGATCGACTCGAACTGGGCCCCGTTGTAGTAGATGACCGTCGACTCGCTGTCACGAGCACTCGCGACGGCGGCGGCGGGTGCCGGCCAGCCGGCGACCCCGATCTGCTCGGCGGCGGCATCCTCGAGGTCTTCGGTCGGCGACGCGTTGAGCACCGAGATCGAGAGATTGAGAGCCGGGTCGACGAGGGCGGGGTCGGTGAGCGGAGTCGCCTCCGGCTGCGGAGTTGCCGAGGTGCCCGGGTCGGCCACCCCGCCGCCGAACTCGGGAATCTCGAACGAGATCGCCGGATTCACGCG
The DNA here is from genome assembly GCA_965653335.1 of uncultured Pseudolysinimonas sp. Taxonomy (GTDB): domain Bacteria; phylum Actinomycetota; class Actinomycetes; order Actinomycetales; family Microbacteriaceae; genus Pseudolysinimonas_A. The sequence continues at coordinate 25,503 of CBFGZU010000016.1, read as the reverse complement.
GGAGAGGCCGTACAAACCACCGATGACAAGGATGCCGGTGGCGAGCGCCGCCCACGCGAAGTTGATCCACCCGCGACCGCGCTGGGCGGGCGCGCGGTGCGCTCCGACCCGCGTGAGGTCGTCGGGGAGGTCGTCGAAGCGATCGCGGGGCGTGCTGACCATTTATTCGGTGCGATCCTGGCTGTCAGAGGTGAAGGGGCGGATGCGGGTGCGGCGCCGCGAGTCACGGAGCCGCTGGAGGCGGCGAACCAGGATCGGATCGTGCCGCACCGCGATCGGCGAATCGATGAGCGCGTACAACATTTGATAGTACCGAGCTGAAGAGACCCCGAATTCGGCCCGGATCGCGGCCTCCCGGTTGCCGACCCGATCAGCCCAGGAGCGTTCGAAGTCGAGCAGGCGCGACTCGGTTTCGTCGAGGTGGGTTCGCGGAGGTTCCGCGGCTCGAGGGTCGGTCACGTCGGCGATCCTAGGGACGGCGACGCTCGGCGCGGTGACGCCTCGCCGCGACCGCGCGCGACGCTCAGACAGCGGTCAGCCGATCCCCGTGCGGGCTGGATTCGGCGATCGGCATCCCGTCGAGTGCGAGCAGGAAGCGCCCGTCGGCGCGGTGGCCGAGGGGATGGTCCGCGATGCCGCTCTGCTCGAGGGTGACCCGTCGCGCACCGAGTGTCGCGACGGCATCCGGGAACGCCGCGCGCGCCTCGGGTGCCAGGTAGACGAGGGTGCCGAGCGACACGACGACGAGCGTCAGGTCGGTCGGTGCGTCGGCCGCCGCCGCGCCGAGATCGTCGAGCGCGTCGCCCGCGACCACGCGCGGCGGGTCGGTGCGCGCGGTCGCGAGGGCGGCACGAAGCCGGTCCCGTCGGTCGGGGCGATCGAGCGGCACGAGCGCTTCGAGCCACGCCGCGTCGTCGGCATCCGCGGCATCGAGCGGATGCAGATCGATGCCGCGCCGCCACCGGATGTCGGGAAGAGTCGCCGGGACCAGGTCGGCGCCGTCGACCGCGCACTCGATGAGCGGAGCGCCCGTGCCGAGAGTCATGCCGGATCCCCAGCGGTAGGAGTAGCGCTCGGGAATGGTGCAGAGACCCGCGGCGGCACCGACCTCGAGCAGGGCGAGCGGCCCCGGAATGCGGGCGAGCGCTGCGACGAGCGGGGCGCACCGCCCCACTTCGTTCGTCTGCGTGCGCCGCTCACGAGCGGCGTGCTCGACGGCCGGCCAATTCTCGACGAGCCAGTCGCGGAATCCCGGGTAGCCGGTGGCCGTCGCACCGAGCCAGGTCGCGATCGAGAAGATCAGCGACGGCTGGCGGCGTTCTCGCGGCAACCGGTCGAGCAGTGCGAGCACCTCGTCGTCCGCCGCGACTCCCGCCGCCCACATGACGTGCAGGGCCGAGTGGCCGACGAGGTCGCGGGTCGCGGCGCGCTCATACCAGTCGGCCGTGGAGCTGCGCATGGCGGTCATCTTGCCAGCACAGCCCCCGACCGACCGCGCTATGCCCGGCGGGCCCGCCGGGTGAGGATGACGATCGCAATGGCGATCATGAGCGCCGCGAACATCGCGCCGATGATCCACGGCCACGGCGAGGCCGCCGACGCGTTGACGGGAGTGCCGGTCTCGACGGCTGTGACCGCCGCCATCGGCTCGACGCACGCCGGATCGACCGTGATCGTCAGGTCGACGGGGTCGAGGGCTTCGCCGGCCGGGTAGGTGCCGAACGCCGCGGCCCCCGCGTCGGTGAGCACCGCAGGGATGCCGGTGAGCGCCACGACGACACCTCCGCCCCCCTGCTTGGCCGACGTGATGTCGAGATCCGCGAACTCGACGCCCCGAGTCGACACGGGGGTGCCGTCTTGCGTGGTCCCCGAGATGTCGAGCAGCAGCACGGCGCGGTCGCCGTCGATCACGACTCGGGGATGGGCGATCGTCGTGTCGAGCACGCCACCGTGGCCGGTGAAGCGCACCGATCCGGTGAAGGCGAGGTCGGCATCCCCGGTATCCGCGTCATAGCCGCCCGTGCCCGTCCAGCCGAATGCGGGGGTCGCGTAGGTCGCACCGTCGGCGGTCGTCCACTCGCCGTTGGCGATCGACCCGTCGATGTACGCCCGGAACGACTCCTTGAACCCCCACCCGAGTTCGGCATCCTCGACCGTGCACCCGACGACATCCGCCGCCGCGATGTCGAGCACGATGCCGCGGTCGACGGACCCCTGGAAGGTGAAGGTGTGCTCCCCCGTCAGCCCGGCGGGGAGTTTCCCCGTCCAGCTGACGGCGCCGGCGGCATCCGCCGTCAGGTCGGTCGCGAGCACCGTCGGGTCGGAGTAGACGACGGCGAGGATGCCCGCCTCCCCCGGCTGGAACCCGTCGGCCGTGAAGGTGTACTGCTCACCTTCGACGAAGTGTGTGTGCTCGGATTCCACTCCCGCGGTCGCCGGCGGGGTGGGATCGGGCGTGTTCGCGACCGCGGCCGTCGCGAACCTCGTCGAGCCGCGGCCACTCGTCGGGTTCGCCGAGCCGACCGTGAAGCTGACCGGATCGAGTGCCGTCCCGGCCGCGTAGAAACCACCGAAACTCGCCGCGCCCGCCGCCGTCAGGGATGCCGGGACCGCCGTGTAGGTGCGGGCCCCCGTAGCATCCGTCGTCGCGGTCGCCGCGGCGAGGTTGAGCGTCGCGAAATCGACGCGGCCGCCCGCGGTCACGACCGAGAGGGTCGCGGTCGTGGTGCTCGTGATGCGCACGGCGGGGTCGGCGATACGAAGGGCGAGCGCTCCGCCGTGCCCGGTGAACGTCACGGCGCCGCGATACGCGATGTCGACCGACGTCGCGTTCGCCCCAGCGGACGACTGCGGGAACCAGTACACCCCGCCCGCGATGCCCGCCCCGCTGCCGACCGAGATCGATCCGCTCGCGATGGGCCCGGTCACATAGTCGCGGAAGGATGCCTTGACCCCCCAGCTGAGCGAGCCCCCCGCGGGGGTCGTGCCCGGGTCGACCGGAGGCGACGTCGGGGTGCTCTCCTCGGCGAAGGAGATCGCGGTGGAGGTCTCGAACGGCGCGTAGCTCGCCCCCGACCCCGGGTAGGTGTAGATGCCGTAGTTGCCCGCGGCGAGAGCGCCGGCGAAGTCTTCGGTCACGACGATCTGCACCGAGAACGACCCGTCGTCCCCGATCGCGACAGCCCCGGCGGCCGCACCGCCCACGGTTGCGACATCGGCGGCGTTGAGCACCCACTTCGTCACGCCCGGTGCGGTCTTCCGCGCGCTCGACGGAGCCCCCTCGCTCGGCTTCCAGACATCCAGGAACGTTCCGAACGTCACATACACCCCGCTGAACGTGCCCGCGAGCGGCGGTCGCGTGCCGAGCGGCCCACCCGCCTCGTTTGGACCGAAGTTCGCTCCCGTCACCGTGACGACGTCGCCCGTCTCCAGGTCGGTCGTCGGCGACACCGTGATCGTCGGCACGACGGGCTCGGGGTCGGGCGCAGCCTCCACGGGCCACGAGAAGCTCGCCGGATCGAGCACAGTGCCGGCCGCGTAGAAGCCGCCGAAGGCCGTCGCCCCGTCGGCGGTGAGCACCGCGGGCACGGTGTTCCAGGCGACGACGCCGTTTGCCGAGACGTCGAATCCTCCCGCGAGGTCGAGGGTCGCGAAGACGGTGTCGTTCAATTCGACGAAGGTCGTCGGGTCGGCGAGGCCGCGACTGCGCGCGTCGAGCACGAGCTCCGCGGTGGTGGCGCCGGTGATGCGCACCTTGACGTCGGAGAACGTCAGGTCGAGCGCGTACTCGTCGGCGGCGACCCCGTGACCCTGGTGTCCTTGAAAGCGCAGACTGCCGGGATACCCGACGGTTCCGGTCCCGCCGGGAGCCGTACCCGATCCGCCGCTCCAGCCGAACGGGGTCGCCTCGCTCACGCCCGTCGCGGTCCAGTGACCGTGGGCGATCGGGCCGACGAGGTAGCCGCGGAACGACGACTTGACGCCCCATTGCAGTGTCGCGCCGGCGACATCGCCCTCGGCGGCTGTCGCGGGAACGGCAGTGAGACTCACGCCGGTGAGGGCCAGCAGGAGGCTCGCCAGGATCGCGAGCAGCCGCGGGAGGGTTCGTGGTGCAGGGGTGATCATGCGCATCTTTCGTCGGGAGGTTAGCTAAGCCTTAGCTAATATTGACCGTAGGGAAGGCGCCCGGTTTTGTCAAAGGCAAGCCTTACCTAACTTGTTGCGGGATCTTCCGGGAACGGAATGCCCGCGCCTCCGGTTGAATAGGGAGGCAGCCGAATCGGCTCGCCGTGACGCCCGAGAAGGACACGAGAATGACCACCACCGGCAAGGACTACGCGGTCGAGAAGACCGATGAGCAGTGGCGCGCAGAGCTCACCCCCGAGCAGTACAGGGTGCTGCGGGAAGCCGGCACCGAGCGCGCCTGGACGGGTGAACTGCTCGACGAGAGCCGGTCTGGCCTCTATACCTGCGCGGCGTGCAACGCCGAGCTGTTCAAGAGCGGCACGAAGTTCGACTCGGGCTGCGGCTGGCCGTCGTTCTACGACTCGGTGAACCCGGATGCCGTCGAACTCCTCGAAGACCGCTCGCTCGGTGTCGTGCGCACCGAGGTGCGCTGCGCGAACTGCGGATCGCACCTCGGACACGTCTTCGACGACGGTTTCGGCACCCCGACCGGACTCCGCTATTGCATGAACTCGCTGTCGCTCGGGTTCCACGCCGAGTCGTGAAGCTGGCGCTCCGTGAAGCCATCGCGATCGTGAACCGGGTCCGTCCGTGACCGGGCCGATCGCCGAGGGGATGCGTCGGCGACGCTCGCATCCGGCGGTGACCGACGACGCTCCCACGAAACGTCAGCTGCTGCCGCTCATCGAGGCAGCGGCATCCGTCGCCGATCACGGATCGCTGCGCCCCTGGCGCCTCATCGCGCTACGCGGCGATGCCCGTCGCCGGCTCGGCTCCGCGATCGTCGAAGCAACGGGTGTCGACGGCGGCGCGGCCGAGAAGATGGCGGCCAAGCCGCTGCGTGCCCCCCTCCTGCTCGCCCTCGTCGTGTCGCCGCGGCCGAGCCACAAGGTGCCGGGTTGGGAGCAGGAAGCCGTCGCGGCGGGGGTCGCGCACGCGCTGAGCCTCGTGCTCGACGAAGCCGGCTGGGGCGTCATGTGGCGCACCGGGCCCTCCACGCGATCCGGCGCGGTGCATCGGATGCACGAGCTCGCGCCGAACGAGTATCTGCTCGGCTGGCTCTACGTGGGCGGGACGAAGAAGGCCAAGACGAGTCGCCGCAAGTCCGTGAAGGCGAAGGACCTGCTCAGCTCGATCTGACCGTTCGGCTCGGGAACGCCGCGATCACGACGGCGACGAGCACGAGTGCGCTGCCGACGACCGTGACGACGTGCACGCCGTTTTCTGAAACGGGCAGGAGCACGTCGAACACGACGGAAGCCGCGATCTGACCGGCGAGCAGAGCCAGCCCCATGAGCAGCACCCCGGTCGTGCGGACGATGACCGCTTGCGTGGCGATGAACACGCAGCCGAGGAGACCGCCGAGGTACAGCCACCCATCGGCGGGGAACTCGGGATGCCAGCCGGCGACCGCCGTGTGGACCACGAGGGCGACACCGAGCACCGCCGTGCCGACAAGAAAGTTGCCGAGCGTCGCCGTGAACGCCGACCCCGCCACCTGCCGCACCTGGCCGTTGACCGACTGCTGCCACCCGACGAGCACACCGGCGACGAGGGGGATGACGAGAGCGACGAGGGGCGCGTCGGGTCGCAGCCGATCGGAGACGGCGACTCCGACGGCGACGACCGCGAGCGCCGCTCCCACCATTCGCTGCGGAGTCGCCGGGGTCGCGGGCATCCGGGCGAGACCGCGATGATCCAGCAGGAGCGAGCTCACCGTCTGACCGCACACCACGGCGATCGTGAAGAGGGCGACACCCAGAGCGCCCACCGTGAGCCCCTGCCCCAGGACGAAGACGGCCCCGCCGGCCCCGCCCAGAACGAGCCACCACGGGATGCTGCGCTCCCGCAGCGCCGTGACGACCCGCCTGATGCCGCGCCGACCCGGGCGCCACACGAGGCTCGCGAGCACGAGGATGACCAGCCCCGACCCGAACGAAATGAACGCCGCAAGGAACCCGTCGCCGAGTCGCTGACCGAGCTCGCCGTTGAGACGGGTCTGCAGGGCGATGAGGGTGCCCGTGCCGAAGGCCGCGACGAGCGCGAGAGCGAGACGGCCCGGCGTCGCCGCCGGCGGGATCGGGAGCGACGGGTTCATCAGTAGGAGAGCCCGCTGCGAAAGCGCTCACGGCGGAAGTGACGACCCTTGCCACGATTGCGGGCCTCGAAGGTCGGCAGCTGGCTGTCGCAATTGGGGCAGATCATGCGGACGTTCGCACGAACGTGATTGCTGCCGTCGCCATCGATGTGATCGAGCACGAAGACCAGCGTGGCACCATTCCACTCGGGCGTCAGACCGCAGATCGCGCACACGCCGTTTTGCTCCATCATGATCCAGTCTCGGATCGCACCGGTGAGTGTCTGGTGCCCCGGCAGGCCTGTCGCGAGCCACCGCCGGACGCGAAGCTCGGCCATAGCTTCCTGATGGCACGCGCTCGAACAATAGGAACTGGAGTGACTGGCGAGTCGCGATCGGCACTGCCGACACTCACCCGGATCCGTGCCGTGCCGACGAACCCCCCGGTTGTTCATGGTGGCGGAGCAACTTCGAGAGCAGTACTTCGGGTTGCCGGTCTCGGTTCCGCAGCACAGGCAGGGCTTCACGGGCGCACGCTACGACGAACGCCGGACAGAGCCTCCTGCCGGCCTCGATCCGGCCGCCTTCAAATTACAAGTTTGACGCTCTACCAGGATGAGCTAAGGAGGCGAGAACACGAGCCTACCGGGCTACGGCGCGGGTGTTGCCGTCGACGTGGGAGTGGGAGTCGGCGTCGGGTTGTTGCTGAACGACTGCCCGGCCGCGCGCGCCACGAACTGCGCGAACTCGTTCGGATCGAACGCGGTCGTGTACGTGAACTCTTCGCCGTTGACGATGATCGTCGGCGTCGACGCGATCGCGGCGACATCGGTGCCGGCGATCGGGCCAGCGAGAGCGCGCTGCGTCGCTTCGTTGACCCAGACGCGGAAGCGCTGCGTCGCGATGCACTTCTCGAGATCGCCGCGGCGCTCGACTCCGACATCCTTGGCGATCGCGAGGAGTTCTTCGTCGGTATAGCCGGGAGTGTTCTCTTCCGGCTGGTCGGCGAAGAGCGCCTCGTGGTAGTCGAAGAACTGGTCGGGCGAGAACTCGACAACGCAGGCGACGGCGTTCGCCGCGCGCAGCGAGTACTGCGTGCCGGCCGACTTCGCCGTGAAGACGGCGATCGGGTGGTATTCGACGGTCGCGGCGTTGTTCTCGATCCAGTCACGCAACTGGGTGCCGTTGCGATCCTCGAAGGCCCCGCAGTTGGGGCAGAGGTAGTCGTAGTAGATCTGGATGTCGACGACGTCCGACGGGTTCGGATCCGAGGCGACCGGCTCATCCCCGACGGGAAGCGCGGGGGTGCGCACCGCGACGAAGCCCTCGCCGATCTTGACACCGTCGCTGCGCATGTTCAGGGGGCCGCGCGTCGCGGGACGCGTCGACGTGATGAGCACGAGGGTCACGATGAGCCCGGCCGCGAGAACTCCGCCGACGACTCCGCCGATGATTCCCCAGCGGCGGCGGCGATCACGCTTGCGATGCTCGGCACGCAGTTCGCGTGCGCGCTCCCGCGCGGCTTCGCGCGATTCACTCATGGGACCTCGTTCGGGTGGGTCAAACGGCGCCAAGCTACTGCACTCACGGGGCCACGGGCAACCATGGCGGCGGAGGCGCCGGTTGTGAGAGTAGGACGCCCTGCTGGGAGGTGACCGGACGCCCCCTGAATCGACTCTCCGCCGTCGTGCCATAATCGGGGATGCCGGACGCCCCCGTCCGGCATGTCTCATCCATTCACTACGGATCGTCCGGCACGTACCTGCCGGTGAACGGGAGCAGTATTCCTATGGCTACGGTCACTTTCGATAAGGCGAGCAGGATCTACCCTGGCTCGACCACCCCCGCCGTCGACCAGATCGACCTCCAGGTCGCGGACGGCGAGTTCCTCGTCCTCGTCGGCCCGTCGGGATGCGGCAAGTCCACGACGCTGCGCATGCTCGCGGGTCTCGAGGAGGTCAGCTCGGGCCGCATCCTCATCGGCGACCGGGACATCACCGATGTCCCACCGAAGGATCGCGACATCGCGATGGTCTTCCAGAACTACGCCCTCTACCCGCACATGACGGTCGCCGAGAACATGGGCTTCGCCCTCAAGATCGCCGGTGTCAACAAGGAGCAACGCGCTACCCGGGTGCTCGAGGCGGCGAGGCTGCTCGACCTCGAGCCCTATCTCGGCCGCAAGCCGAAGGCGCTCTCCGGTGGCCAGCGCCAGCGCGTCGCGATGGGCCGCGCGATCGTCCGGGAGCCGCAGGTGTTCCTCATGGACGAGCCGTTGTCGAACCTCGACGCCAAGCTGCGCGTGCAGACCCGCACCCAGATCGCGTCCCTGCAGCGCCGGCTCGGGGTCACGACCGTCTATGTCACCCACGACCAGACCGAAGCGCTCACGATGGGTGACCGCATCGCGGTGCTCAAGGACGGGCTCATGCAGCAGGTCGGCACCCCGCGCGACCTCTACGAGAACCCGAAGAACGTGTTCGTCGCCGGCTTCATCGGCAGCCCCGCGATGAACCTGTTCGACGCCGACATCGTCGAGGGCGGGCTGAAGTTCGGCACCGCCACGGCGAAGGTCGACCGCGAGGTGACGTCGCACGCGAAAGGGAAGAAGGTCACGATCGGCGTTCGTCCCGAAGACCTGACGATCTCCGACAAGGGCCAGGGCCTCCCCGTCGAAGTCGATGTCGTCGAGGAGCTCGGTGCCGACGGCTATCTCTACGGGCACACGGAGATCGACGGCGCGCGCGTCGAGATCGTCGCGCGCGTCGATGGGCGCGACCACCCGAACCCCGGGGAGAAGATCATCGTGAACCCGACGCCGGCGCATATCCACGCGTTCGACTTCGAGTCGGGCGAGCGCCTCTCCAAACCGGTCGCGGCGACGAGCTCCGTCGCCTGACCCGACGCCCACGAACGGCCCCGTCTTCCCTTGAGGAGGCGGGGCCGTTCCGCGTCCCCATCCGATCCGCCGGATGCCTCCCCTGATCTCCCTGTGGAGAGACGTTGTCGGTGGCTCGGTGTTCCTTGTAGCCTGACCTGAATGCTACTCATCAGTAGCATTCCCGCGTCCGCGGGGCCATCAGAAAAGGAGCACTTGGATGTCGACCCTTCTCACCCTCCCGACGATCCGCACCGACAGGCCGGCGTGGCTGGTCCTCATCCCCATCGCGATGGTGATCGCGATGGGGCTCTTGACCGCGTGGTTCGTCTACTGCCAGACGCAAGGCGGCTGGCCGGCCCTCGACATGCCCTCATGGAATTCCGGGGGCACCTGGAAGGCCTACTGCCGGCGGTAGCGGAACACGATGAGGGGGAGGCAGGTCACCACCATGCAGGACGTCCTGGACGCGCACGCGCTCTCGAAGCGTTACCGGCGCACGACGGTGCTCGACGAGGTCTCGATCACGATCGAGATGGGCACGATCCATGGATTGCTCGGTCCGAACGGGTCGGGCAAGACGACCTGTCTCCACCTCATCACGGGGCTGCTCGAACCCGACACCGGAACGGTGCTCATCGGCGACGCAGACGTGCGCACCCCCGTCTCGCGGCGCCTGTTCGGCTTCGCTCCCGACGACCTGCCGCTCCCGTCGGCGCTCACCGGTCGTGAATACCTCGCGCTGCACGATGCGCTGCGCGGCCGCGACGACCGAGCGCACGCCCGCGAGCTCTGCGAGCTCTTGCGGATCGACGACGCCCTCGAGCGCCCGATCGGCGACTACTCCCACGGCATGCGCCGAAAACTGCAGCTCGTGACCGCCGTCATGCACGATCCGCTGCTGCTCGTCCTCGACGAGCCCTTTCGCGGTCTCGATCCCGAGTCGGCCGTCACCCTCCGTGCGCTCCTCGTCGCCTTCGCCCGGGGCGGCGGGGCGGTGCTCGTCGCGACGCACGACCTGCTCCGCGCCGAGCGCGATTGCACCGAGGTCACGATCCTCGATGGCGGCGCGGTCGTCGCCTCGGGGCCGCCCGCCGAGCTGCTGACGCAACACCCCACCGCACGCACCCTCGACGACGTCTTCCTCGACGTCACGGGGCGCTCGGCCGACGCCGCGCAGCGTCTCGAGCGCCTCGACGCGGCGTTCGCACGTATCCCCAACCGTCCCGACGCTCACCAGGAGACCACACCATGAACCACCCCGTCCGCATCCTCGTCCAGGCGCTCGCCGGTTTCGCGATCGGCCTGTGCCTCGTCGGCCTCGCGTCGGCGACAGCGCTCGTCCTCGCGTTCGCGACATCGAGCCGCGTAGCCATCCCCGCCGTCATCGAGGTGTGGACCTCGCGAGAGCCGAACGGCACGACCGCTCTCGAGTTCGTGCCCGAATTCGGCGGCGCGACGATTCTCGTGATCGTCTTCGCGGGGCTCTACACGTTCGTGACGGTCGTGGTGAGCCAGCGCCGCGGCGAGCGGGGCTAAGCGGATGCCGCGCACCGCGGCCACGATCGCAGTGGTCGCGCTGCGCCTGTGGTCGCGCGAGGTTGCCCGGCTGCTCGCGGTTCCGGTCTCGCGCGTCGCGGCGGCGCTCGTCGTCGCTGGGGCGTGCGCGGTGGCCATGGGAGCCCTCCTCGCCTTCGCCGCCTCGTCGAATCTGCCGGACGAGCTGCCCGTCGAGCTGCGCTCCGCCATCCTCGGCACCTCGTTCGGCGGCGCGGCGCTCACCGCGGGAGCGATCGGCGTCGCGCTGTGCGCCGCCGCGCCTCCGCGCACGGCGCTCGAGAACCTCCTCGCGCTCCTTCCCGTTGGGCCCGTCGCGGCGCGGCTCGGGCAGCTGCTGCCGACACTCGCACTCGGCCTCGGCTACACGCTCGCCCTGTCGAGCACGGCCGCCGTGGTCGTCGTGCGCACCGCGCCCCACCCCGGTGAGACCGCCCTCGGGCTCGTCGCCCACGTCGGCCTGGTCGTCACCGCGCTGCTCGTCGCGACCGGGATCTTCTCGCTCACCGAGACGGCCGCCGTCCGAGCCGCCCGCATGCCTCACGCCTACGCGACAGCCCTCGCCGGCGCCGTCGCCCTCACCGCGACCTTCGCCGCGACGCTGCCCGACGTGCTCCTTCCTCCGCCCGCTCCCGGCGCCGATCCCGGACTCTCCGCGCTTCTCCCCCACCGCGCGTTCGCCGCCGCCGCGGCGGCGCCGAGCGCGCTCGCGTGGCTGACGCCGCTCGCCTGGGTGGCCACCGCGATCGCGCTCACCGTGCTCGCGGCGCGCGTGCACCGGGCGGGCGCGCATCCGCGGCGGGTCGTCGTGCCGCGCGGAACGCGACCGCTGCGAGCATCGCCCTTCTGGGCGCTGCTCTGGCTCGAGCTCCTCGTCCTCATCCGCACGCCGCAGCTCGTACTCGTCGCGATCCTCGTGCCGGTCTCGATCGCGGCGGTCACCCTCCTCGCGAGCGTCCCGTTCGCGCAGCCGCTCGTTCCGTCGCTCGCGGGAGCCGTCGTGCTCATCCCCGCGCTCCTCGGGCTTCACGCACCGGGGCGAGCCCTCCCCTACGACTGGGTGCCCGACCACGTCACCGCGCGGCCAGCGCTGCGCGTTCTGCCTCAGCTGACCGCCGTTGCGCTCGTCGCTTCGGCCCTCTCGCTGCCCACCCTCGGCGCGATGCTCGCCCTGGGCCACGTCGCGCCGTCCGGCGTCGGCGCCCTCGCCCTGCGCGGACTGCTCGCGCTCACCCTCGCCCTCGCGTGCGGAGCCGTCGTTCCCTGGAGTGAACAGCAGCCCCTTTCGGCGAGCGCCGGCGGTCTGCTGCTCGCTGTGGTGTCGGTGCTGCTCGCCTTCGGCATCTCCGCCGCTTCGGCGGGCGTCGCAGCGGGCGTCGAGTCGGTCCTCGTCGCGCTCGCCGCGGTCCTCGCGATGGGTGTCTACGCGAGCGCGCGGTTGCGATCCACGGGGAGCTCCCGTGCGGCTTAGCCTTCGTCGCGTCGTGTCCGCGGGAGCCCGCGTGCGCGCGGGAGTCGTCGAACACCCCGGTCTCGGCTGCTCGGTGCCCGTCGGCTCGCTCGACGCGCTTGAGCTCGGCCTCGTATCGCACCGCCCCGAGCTCTCGGTCGGCGCACGTCGCTTCCCCCTCCCGCCCTGGTTGACCGCGGCGTCGATCGCCCTCCCGCCCGGGGTGGGTCGCGCGATGCTCGGCACCCTTCGGCACCAGGCGACGGGCATGGCCCCGCTCCTCGGTGCGAGTGTCGCGGCGCTCGTCGTCGGAGTCGCGACGGCATCCCTCGGACTCGGGGGCGTCGCGGGGCTCGCGCTCGCCCTGCTCGCCTCAGTGCTCGTGCACGAACTCGGCCACGTCGTCGCCTACCGCGTGCTCTTCGGGGCGACGGCACCCGCTTTCGTCGTCGTGCGCGGCGCCGCGTGCCACGTCGTGCGGCGCGCAAACGACAGCCGCGCGGATGTCGCCGTCGTCGTCGCGGGCGGCGCCGCGCCCGTCGTCGTTGTCCTCGCGGCGCTGCCACTCGCCGCCGCCGCGCCTTATCCCGTTCTTCTCGGCGCGCTGGTCGCCGTCGGGCACCTCGCGGCGTTGGCTCTGCCGTTCGGCGACGGCGCCTCCTTGCGTCGCATCGCTGCGGCGAGGCGCGATCGCGCGAGGCTCGACACCACGTCGCGTCGCCGACCGCCGGTCGCGTCGCGGTGAACCGGTTTGACGACGACATCCGAGGATTGCGTCCAATCAGGTTGAGCTGAGACTACTTTCCGCCCACTTCGCGCCAGAAGTGGTGTTATTGTATCCAATGTGTCGACAGTGGTAGAGATGAGCTCGCATGGCGTCGCGGGTGCGCGCATCGCGGGCGAGCTGCGCGACGCAATTCTGAACGGCGAATACGCGCCCGGGGAACGCATCCGTCAGGACGACCTCGCGGAACGGCACGGCGCAAGCCGGGTTCCCGTGCGGGAGGCCCTGCGGATGCTCGAAGCCGAGGGGCTGCTGACCCTCGTCGCCAACACCGGCGCGTGGGTCGCCGAACTCTCCCTTGCCGATTGCGACGAGTTGTATCGCATCCGCGAGCGCATCGAGCCGCTGCTGCTCACCTACAGCGCTCCCACCCTCTCCCTCGAGGCCATCGACCGCCTCGCCGAACTCGCCGAGGCGATGGAATCGGCGAGCGACGACGAGGAGTTCCTGCGGCTCGATCGCGAATTCCATCTCGGCAGTTACTCCGAGGCCGACACCGCCGTGCTCGGCGACCTCGTCTTGCGGCTGTGGAACCGCACCCAGCACTACCGCCGCGCGTTCACCCGGGTGTTCCGTTCGACCGGCGATCGCAGCGCCCACTACGACCACCATCTGCTCGTCGCCGCCTTCCGCCGCGGCGACACCGACGAGGCCGAGCGCATCCTCGCCGCCCACATCCGCCGCACGCGCTTGGAACTCGCGCGGCATCCCGACATCTTCAGCTAGCCGACACCAGGAGAAAAGCATGGCCATCGCAACCATCAACCCCGCCACGGGCGAGACCGAGAAGACCTTCGAGCCGCATACCGCCGCCGAGGTGGAGCGACGACTCGCCCTCGCGGCGACCGCGTTCCGCACCCTCCGACGCACGACCTTCGCGCAGCGCGCGGGGTGGATGCGCGCCGCCAGCGACCTTCTCGAAGCCGACGTCGAGAAGGTCGCCGAGATCATCACCCGCGAGATGGGTCGGCCCATCGCCGGTGCGCGCGCCGAAGTTCTCAAGTGCGCCAAAGGAATGCGTTTCTACGCCGAGCACGCGGAAGCCTTCCTCGCCGATGAGCCGCTCGACGACCCGTCGACGGTCGGAGCGTCGAGAGCGCTGGCCCGCTACCAGCCGCTCGGCGTCATCCTCGCCGTCATGCCGTGGAACTACCCCCTCTGGCAGGTCGTCCGGTTCGCGGCGCCGGCGCTCATGGCCGGCAACACGGGCGTTCTCAAGCACGCCTCCAACGTGCCGCAGTCGGCCCTCTACCTTGACAGCCTGTTCGAGCGCGGAGGGTTCCCGGCCGGGGCGTTCACGACACTGCTCATCGGATCGGGCGAGGTCGCGGCGGTCATCGAAGATCCGCGCGTGCGCGCCATCACCCTCACCGGTTCCGAACCGGCCGGCCGGTCCGTCGCCTCGCTCGCCGCGGCGCACGTGAAGAAGTCGGTGCTCGAACTCGGCGGCTCCGACCCGTTCATCGTCATGCCGAGCGCCGACATCGACGCCGCGATCGCTACCGCCGTGACCGCCCGTACGGTCAACAACGGGCAGTCCTGCATCGCGGCGAAGCGATTCATCGTGCACGACTCGGTCTACGACACCTTCGTCGCAGGTTTCACCGCCGCGATGGCCGCGCTCCGCGTCGGCGACCCGCTCGACGACCAGACCCAGGTCGGCCCGATCGCGACCTCCTCCGGGCGGGACGAACTCATCGAGCTCGTCGACGACGCGCGGGCCAAGGGAGCCGACATCCTCACCGGGGGAACGACGCCCGACGGCCCCGGCTGGTTCTACCCGCCGACCGTTGTCGCGGGAATCGTCCCGGAGATGCGTCTGCACCTGGAAGAGACATTCGGCCCCGTCGCGACCGTCTACCGCGTGCACGACGCCGACGAGGCGATCGAGCTCGCGAACATCACCGACTTCGGCCTCTCGTCGAGCGTCTGGACGACCGACAGCGCCGAGCGCGAGCGGTTCGAGCGCGAGATCGAGGCGGGAGCCGTGTTCGTCAACGGCATGACGATCTCCTACCCAGAACTGCCGTTCGGCGGCATCAAGAACTCCGGCTTCGGGCGCGAACTCGCCGCCGCTGGCATCCGGGAGTTCTGCAACCTCAAGACCGTCTGGCAGGGGTGAGCGCTCGCCGTAGGCTCGACGCGTGAGCTCCGCCGCGCTGTCGATCACCTCGGCCGTCCCCGACCCGGCGCTGCTCGATCTGCCCTGGGACGTCCCTCTCGAACTCTGGCCCGACGAGACGATCGCGGCGCTGCCGAAAGGCATCTCGCGCCACCTGGTGCGGTTCGTCCGGTTCGGCGAGCACGTGCTCGCCGTCAAAGAGACGACCGAGGAGATGGCCCAGCGCGAGTACGACCTGCTGCGGACCCTCCACCGGCTCGACCTGCCATGCGTCGAGCCGGTGGCCGTCATCACCAACCGCACGGCGATCGACGGCGAAATGCTCGCGCCCGTACTCGTCACGAGGCACTTGCGCTTCTCTCTGCCCTACCGGGCGATCTACTCGCAATCGCTGCGCCCCGACACGGCGACCCGGCTCGTGGATGCGCTCGCGGTGCTGCTCGCGCGACTGCACGTCGCCGGGTTCTTCTGGGGCGACGTGTCGCTCTCGAACACGCTCTTCCGGCGCGACGCCGGATCGTTCGCGGCCTACCTCGTCGATGCCGAGACCGGGAAGCTCTACGACGCCGCGCTGAGCGACGGCCAGCGCGAACAGGACCTCGAGATCGGCCGGATCAACATCGCCGGTGAGCTCCTCGACCTCCAGGCGGGCGGCAAGCTCGACGAGGACGTCGACCCCGTGACGGTCGCCGACCGGATCGCCGCGTCGTACCGCGAGTTGTGGACCGAGCTCACGGGATCCGAATCATTCCCCGAGAGCGAACGCTGGCGTATCGCACGTCGTGTCGAACGGCTCAACGACCTGGGCTTCGACATCGAAGAACTCGCGATCAGCCGCGACGAGACGGGAGCGCGGGTGCTCATCCAGCCGAAGGTCGTGGATGCGGGTCACCATTCGCGCCGGCTGCTGCGGCTCACCGGGCTCGATGCCGGTGAGAACCAGGCGCGGCGGCTGCTCAACGACCTCGACGCCTACCGGATGGCGGGCGATCGTGCGACGCAAGACGAGGAAGTCGTCGCCCATGAGTGGCTCGCGACCGTGTTCGAGCCGGTCGTGCGAGCGATTCCGCGGGATCTGCGCGGCAAGCTCGAGCCCGCCGAGATATTCCACCAGTTGCTGGAACACCGCTGGTACCGCTCGCAGGACGAGAAGCGCAACGTGCCCCTCGCCGAAGCACTTACCTCCTATATCGAGACGGTGCTGCGCCATCGCCGCGACGAGATGACCGTCGTCGGTCCGCTGACGGGGGCGATCGGCACGATCACCGAGCCGAACCAAATCGTCGAAGACTGGCGCGACAAGGTCTGATCCGGTGACGACCCCGACCCGATTCCCGGCTTCGCCTCGGCGCCGTCGGGCGTCTCTCCGGGGCTTCGGCGAGGCATCCGGTCGCGGCGGTCGTCGCCTCGGTGCTCGTGCTCGCCGCCGCTCATCATCATCGTCGTGTTCGCCGCTTCGCGACGGGCGACCTCATGGTGATCAAACAGCTCGGCACGGCCCTCGCCGTCGCGGTACTCCTCGATGCGACCCTCGTGCGCTGCCTGCTCGTGCCCGCCTTCATGACCTGGCAGCGTCGCATCATGGGGTGGGCGCCCCGGTGGATGAAGCGCCTGCACGCCCATTTCGGGCTTTCGGACTAGGTTTCTCCGAAACCGCCGGCCGAAACGACCGTCGGCGCTACGTCGCCGCGAAGTCCAGAAATGGCCTTCGCCCTATGGCTCCAGCGCGCGAAGCTTCGAGATCTCGTAGAGGGTGACGCTGACGGCGATGCCGGCGTTGAGCGACTCGGTGCCTGAGTCGATCGGGATGCTGACGACGGCGTCGCAGGTCTCGGTGACGAGCCGCGAGAGACCTTTTCCTTCGCTGCCGACGACGATCACGACGGGCTCGTTCGCGAGCGCGAGCCCGGGCAGCGACACGTCGCCGCCACCATCGAGGCCGAGCACGAACACGCCGCGGCTCTTCAGCTCCTTGAGCGTCTGCGTCAGGTTCGACGCCATCGCGACCGGCACACGCGAAGCGGCCCCGGCGGACGTCTTCCAGGCGGATGCCGTCATCCCGACGCTGCGCCGCTGTGGCACGATCACGCCCTGGCCGCCGAACGCCGCGACCGAGCGCACGATCGCCCCGAGGTTGCGCGGGTCGGTGATGCCGTCGAGGGCGACGAGCAGCGGGGTCTGCCCGCGGCCGATGATCGTGTCGAGCAGCTCGAGCGGGTGCGCGTACTCATACGCGGGCACCTTCAGCGCGATGCCCTGGTGCACCGAGTCGGGTCCCGACATCCGATCGATCTCTTGCCGCATGACCTCGAGCACCGGAATGTGGCGCTTGCCGGCGAGGGAGATCGCCTCTTTCACGCGGTCATCCATCTCGAGCCGCGAGGCGATATAGAGCGTCGTCGCGGGGATCTTCGCCCGCAACGCCTCGACGACCGAGTTGCGACCCGTGACGACCTCAGCCTCGCCTTCCTTCTTGGGGGCGCGGCGCTGCGGCGCGGGCTTGCCCTCGGCTTGCCCCCTACCGTGCTTCGCGCGCGCGGCGTCGAGACGCTCTTGCGCGGCCTTGCGCTTGCCGGCGACGTGCCAGCTGCGGTCGGTCGCCTTCGGCGTCGGACCCTTACCTTCGAGGGCCTTGCGGCTGTGACCGCCGGTGCCGACCTGGGGGCCCTTCTTGTTCTTGCGTGCGCCGGGGCGCCCGGGCTTAGCCATGCTCTGCTCGCCTCATCACAGGGTCCACCGTGTTCCGTCAGGGCCGTCTTCGAGGGTGATCCCCGCGGCGGCCAGCGTGTCGCGGACCGAGTCGGCCGCGGCGAAATCTCTGGATGACCGGGCGGCTTCGCGCTGCCCGATCAGGTGTTCGACGAGCGAGGCGAGCGTGGCATCCGCTCCTCCGGCGTTGTCGGATGCCCATTCCGGAGCCGCGGGGTCGAGCCCGAGCACCCCGAGCATCGCGACCACCTCGGCGCGCAGCCGCGCGGCAAGCGCGACGTCCTTCGCGTCGAGGGCCGCGTTGCCTTGCCGTACCGCCTCATGCAGCACGCCGAGCGCCTGCGGAACGCCGAGGTCGTCATCCATCGCCGCCGCGAACGCGTCAGGCACCGGAAGCGCACCCGTCTGCTCGACCTCGGACGTCGATTCGACGGCCCGCGCCGCGCGGTCGAGGAACCCCTCGATGCGGCTGAACGCGGTCTCCGCCTCGACGAGCGACCCTTCGTGGTAGTCGATCGTCGAGCGGTAGTGGGCACTGCCGAGGTAATAGCGAACGACGATGGGTCGCGCACCCTGAAGGAACTCGGCGGCGTAGATCGAGTTGCCGAGCGACTTCGACATCTTCTGACCCTCGACGACCACGAGCCCGTTGTGCACCCAATAGGTGGCGAAGGCATCCCCCGCCGCGGTGCTCTGCGCCAGCTCGTTCTCATGGTGGGGGAAGCGCAGGTCGAGCCCGCCCCCGTGGATGTCGAACGCCGTGCCGAGATACCGGCGCGACATCGCGGAGCACTCGATGTGCCACCCCGGCCGCCCCGGACCCCACGGTGACTCCCACGACGCCGACGCGGGTTCCTCGGGCTTGCTGCCTTTCCAGAGGGCGAAGTCGCGGGGGTCGCGCTTGCCGCGCGTCGCGGCGTCACCGGAAGGTTCCATGTCGTCGGGCTTCTGGTTGGTGAGCGCTCCGTATTCCGGCCAGGTGGCGACCGCGAAGAACACGTCGCCCGTGCCGTCGTCGGCGACGTACGCGTGACCTTTCGCGATGAGGCTCGCGATCAGTTCCTGCATGCCCGGGATGCTCGCGGTGGCCCGCGGCTCGTAGGTCGGTGGCAGGATGCCGAGAGCGTTGTAGCCGCGTGTGAACTCGAGCTCGACGCGGTAGGCGACCGCCCACCACGGCTCGCGGTCGCTCGCGTTCACGAGCACCTTGTCGTCGATGTCGGTGACGTTGCGCACGAAGGTGACGTCGAGCCCGCGGTAGGTGAACCAGCGCCGCCACAGGTCATAGGCGAGGGCGCTGCGCAGGTGTCCGATGTGCGGGCTGGACTGCACGGTCGGCCCGCACACGTACATCCCGACCTTCCCCGCTTCGCGCGGGGTGAAGTCGACGAGGGCCCGCGCCCGGGAGTCGTAGAGCCGGATGTTCACCCGTTGAGCTTAGGGCGCGTCCCTACGCTGGTTCCCCTGCCCGACTGCGTCCTCCGCGTCGACGACCTGACGTGCACCATTTCTAGGAACTTCCGATTCCGGCTACCCGGAATCTCAGCGAACCGTCCCCGCGAGGGTCAGGTTCTTCCTAGGAATGGTGCGTCGACGTGTCAGACGGATGTCGAGAGCAGCGCCGTCGCAATCGCCGCGACGCCCTCGCCCCGCCCGGTGAACCCGAGGCCGTCGGTGGTCGTCGCCCCGATCGTGACGGGCGCTCCGACGAGGGTCGAGAGGTGAGCCTCCAACTCGCTGCGACGCGGCGCGACCTTCGGACGGCGGGCCACGATCTGCACGGCGACGTTGACGACCGCGAACCCGGCGCCGTCGACGAGGGCGAGAGTCTCCCGCACCAGTACGCCGCTCGCGGCGCCCGCGAACCGGGGGTCGGTCGTGCCGAAGCGGCTGCCCAGATCGCCCAGCCCCGCCGCCGAGAGCAGCGCGTCGCAGATCGCGTGCAGCACGGCATCCCCGTCACTGTGCCCGGCGAGGCCGGGCTCGCCACTCCAGTACACACCGCCCAGCCATAGCGGCGACTCGTCGTCGTAGGCGTGGACGTCGATGCCGATCCCGGTGCGCAGGCCCGAAGTCTGGGCGCCGAGCACGTTCTCGGCACGGCGCAGATCCCACGCGGTCGTGATCTTGAACGCCCGCGCCTCCCCCTCGACGACCGTCACCGGCCGACCGGACGCCACGAACAGGGCAGCATCGTCGGTGTAGTCAGTCGGCGCCGACGCCTGGGTCGCCGCTGCGTAGGCCGCCTCGAGCTCGGCACGCGGAAACCCCTGCGGCGTCTGCACGTGAACCAGGTCGCTGCGGTCGACGGTGTCGAGCACCGCGGCATCCGGCCCGATCCGTTTGATCGTGTCGGTCACCGCCAATGCGGGGATGATCCCGCCACCGGTCGCGCGCACCGCCCGAGCGACGCGATCGAACAGCGCGGACGGGGTGAGCGCGCGCGCCGCGTCGTGCACGAGAACCGTCTCGACCTCCGGATGGAGGGCCGCGAGACCGGCCGCGACAGAGGCCTGCCGGGTCGCCCCGCCGACGACGACCGAGACCGAAACGGATGCCGCTCCCGCCACCCGCTCGGCGATCACTCGCGCCGCAATGAGGTGCGTCTCGGGCGCGACGACGACGACCTGGGCGGGCTCGACCGAGTCGAAGACTCCGCGCAGCGCGCGCTCCAGGATCGGCACGCCGCGGACGGCGACGAACGCCTTCGGCTCGGACCCGCCCAAACGGGTGCCGCTGCCCGCGGCGACGACGACGATCCCGAGAACCGGGGTCATGGCACGACCGCTAGGAGGCGAGAACCTCGTCGAGAACCGTCGAGGCCTTCTCTTCGTCGGTCTTCTCGGCGAGCGCGAGTTCGGAGATCAGGATCTGGCGAGCCTTCGCGAGCATCCGCTTCTCGCCCGCCGACAGGCCGCGGTCCTGGTCGCGGCGCCACAGATCGCGAACGACTTCGGAGACCTTGATGACGTCGCCCGACGCGAGCTTCTCGAGGTTCGCCTTGTAGCGGCGGCTCCAGTTGGTGGGCTCCTCGGTGAACGGAGCGCGCAGCACCTCGAACACCCGGTCGAGCCCTTCCTTGCCGATAACGTCGCGCACGCCGACGAGGTCGACGTTGTCGGCGGGGACTTCGATGGTCAGATCGCCCTGGGTGACGTTGAGCTTCAGGTACAGCTTCTCTTCACCACGAATGACGCGATTCTTGACCTCGATGATCGTCGCGGCGCCATGATGGGGGTAAACGACGGTTTCGCCGACCTCAAAAAGCATGGAGTTGTTCCTTCCGCAGAAGGGCTAGTCTACCACGCCGATCGGCGAGTTAGCCTGACCTAACTCCGGCTCCGCGCCCGGTCGCCGCTAGGCTGAGCGGGCACGTCAATGACAACGACCGGAAGGGTCGCAGTGAGAGTTCGTACCGGGGCTTCGATCGTCGCCGCCTTCGTCATCGCGGTGAGCCTGAGCGCTTGCAGCGTCTTCAATACGCCGCACACCCAGAAGCCCTACGACTCGAGCGACGGTGTGAGCGCCATCGTGGGCGACGTGCGGATTCTCAACGCCATCGTCTTCACCGAGGACGGTGAGAGCGGCAACTTCGTCGCCGCCCTCGCGAACTCCGGCGACAGCGATGTCGAGCTCGCCCTGCAGTACCGCTCCGGTGGCGAGAAGGTCGACGTCACGATCGGGGTCCCGGCTGGTGAGACGGTGCGTGTCGGCGGTGACGACAGCCAGGTCGTCCTCCCCGGCATCGACACCCGGGCCGGGTCGCTGCTCCCCGTGTATTTCCAGTACGGCGACCGGCCGGGCAAGCAGCTGGACGTTCCCGTGCTCGACACCGCGCTGCCGCAGTACGAGGGTCTGCTGCCGACCCCCACTCCGACGGTGACCGCCACCCCTGAGCCGACCGAGACGCCCGCTCCGTAGAGCAGGGGCTCCGTCAAACCCTCGCCCGGCAACCCAGCCACCCGGCAGACCCAGTCCCCCTCGAGCGCTACCCCTCGAAGCGGTAACCCAGGCCTCGCACGGTGAGCAGCAGTTTCGGATCGGACGGCTCCTCCTCGATCTTCGAGCGGATGCGCTTGATGTGCACGTCGAGCGTCTTGGTGTCGCCGAAGTAGTCGGATCCCCAGACACGGTCGATGAGCTGCCCGCGTGTGAGCACCCGGCCGGCGTTGCGCATGAGCAATTCGAGCAACTCGAACTCCTTGAGCGGCATCGGCACTTCGGCGCCGCGCACGGCGACCGCATGACGCTCGGTGTCCATGCGCACGGAGCCGGCCTCGACGACGCCGTGATCGTCGTCGGCGACCTCGGTGTGACGACGCAGAACCGCCCGGATGCGAGCCAGCAGTTCGCGCGACGAGTACGGCTTCGTCACGTAGTCGTCGGCACCGAGTTCGAGCCCGACGACGATGTCGACTTCGCTGTCCTTCGCGGTGAGCATGATGATGGGCACCGTCGAGCGCGAGCGCAACTCGCGACACACCTCGGTGCCCGGCAATCCCGGCAGCATGAGGTCGAGCAACACGAGGTCGGCCCCCGCGCGATCGAACGCCGCGAGTGCCGCTCGCCCGTCGTCGGCGACGTCGATGTCGTATCCCTCTCGTCGCAGCAGGAACGCGAGCGGCTCCGAGAGGGAGGGCTCGTCTTCGACGATGAGGATGCGGGTCACGTGGTGGCTCCAAGGGTCAGGGGGTCGAATCGGGGTCCCACGGGGCCCGCGGCGGCTTCCGGCAGGCGGATGGTGAACGTCGAGCCGCTACCGGGGTGCGACCATACCCGCACGTCGCCGCCGTGGTTCTGCACCACGTGCTTGACGATCGCGAGGCCGAGGCCCGTGCCTCCCGTGTTGCGGCTGCGGGCGGCGTCGACGCGGAAGAAGCGCTCGAACACCCGGTCGCGCTCCGACTCCGGGATGCCGACACCCTGATCGGTCACGGCGATCTCCACCACACCGTCGGCGTGACTGACACCGATGCCGACCCGGGAACCGTCGGGCGAGTACTGGATCGCGTTGGCGATGAGGTTGTGCACGGCCGTCACGAGCAACGCGAAGTCCCCGTACACCTCCGCGGAGGCGTCGCCGCCCGAGATGAGCGCGATTCCGTGCTTGTCGGCGGCGACCCGGTTGCGGTCGACGGCTTGTGCGATGACGGCATCCACGTCTACCGCTGCGGCTTCCTGGAGCACATCCGAGGCCTGCAGCCGGCTCAGTTCGATGATCTCGTGCGTGATGCGAGCGAGCCGTTCGGCTTCGATCGTGAGCCGCTTGGCGAACCGCTTGACCTCATCCGGCTCCTTCGCGGCCGACTCGAGCGCCTCGGCGAGCAGACTCACCGCGCCGATCGGCGTCTTCAGCTCATGGCTCACGTTGGCGACGAAGTCGCGTCGTACCTCGTCGAGACGGTATGACTCGGTGCGATCCTCCGCGAGGACGAGCACGAAGCGGGCGCCGAGCCGGGCGACCCGCACGTAGACGTAGATCGATGCCTCGCCGAACGGGCCGCGTGAGAGGTGCAGCTCACGTCCGACAGGATCTCCGCTACGACGAACCTGGTCGACGAGGGCGACGAGTTCGGGGTGCACGAGTGCCTGGTTCCAGACGAGGCCGAACGCGAGTGCGCCGGTCGAGGCTTTCACCACGTTGTTCGACGAGTCGAGCACGATGCCCGCCGACTCCAGCGAGTCGATGACTTCGTCGGCGCCTTCGGGCACGGTGGGGGTCACGACGGCGACCGCCCGCTGCCCGCGGCGATGAGCAGCGACGAAGACGACGACGGCGCCCGATCCGAGCACGAATCCGAATGCGATCGCAACCGGCACGAGCCAGGCCAGGTCCATGCGACTAGATTAGGGCGCACCACGCGACCGTGACCGAGCGGTTCGCCGACAGCTCGGGGCAGGGCCGTCGAATGTTCAGTCGTTCGACACCGGCCGTTAACCTGACGAGGGCAGCGTGGCGTGCAGCAGGGCCGTTCGATGCTGCCTGGCTAGAGATGAGGACGTGACATGCGCGAGGTATTCCAGCAGGAGCTGCGTGAAGTGCAGGACCGGCTGGTCGAGATCGCGTCCCTCGTGGCCGAATCGATCGAGAAGGCGACGCGGGCATTCAACGAGTCGAACGTCACGATGGCGGAAAACGTCATCGCCGAAGACGACCGCATCGATGTCGCGGCGTATGAGCTCGACGAGCTCGCCATCCAGATCCTCGCCCGGCAGCAGCCCGTCGCGCGCGACCTGCGCATCGTCGTGAGCGCGCTGCGCATCAGCGCCTCGCTCGAGCGGATGGGCGACATGTCGACCCACATCGCGCAGCTCGCGCGCTACCGCTTCCCCGAGAAGGTCGTGCCGAAGAAGCTGCGCCCGACGTTCGTCGAGATGGGCCGCCTCGACGTCGAGATCGCGCGGATGCTGACCGAGCTGTTGCGCACGCAGGACACTGCGATCGCCGAAGCGATCCGCAACGAAGACGACAAGGTGGATGCCCTCCACCTCTCGGTGTTCGACACCGTGCTCGGCGAGAGCTGGAAGGGCGAGGCGGTCGACACCGTCGACGCGACGCTCGCCTCCCGCTACCACGAGCGCTTCGCCGACCACGCCGTGTCGATCGCGAAAAAGGTGCAGTACCTCGCGACGGGCGACTGGATCCCCACCGACGACTGAGCCTCAGTCGAGCCCCCTGCATCCCGGAAGGGAGCTCGGCTTCTCCGGGATCGTGATCTGACCCTTGCTGGTCACCGTTGCCGTTGCCATGCGGGCCGTATGGAATGCGACTAGTTCTTGCCCTGCGCTGCGACGGCGGCGGCACCGGCGGCGGCGGCCTCGGGGTCGAGGTAGCGCGACGGGGCAGTCGGGCGGAAGTCGTCATCCAGGTCGTAGACGAGCGGAATGCCGGTGGGGATGTTGAGTTCCGCGATCTCGTCGTCGGGGATGCCGTCGAGGTGCTTCACGAGGGCACGGAGCGAATTGCCGTGCGCCGTCACGAGAACGGTCTTGCCCGCGGCGAGGTCCGTCGTGATGTCGGACTCCCAGTAGGGCAGCATCCGGTCGATCACGAGCTTGAGGCTCTCGGTGCGCGGGAGGTCGGCATCCGGGATGTCGGCGTAGCGCTCGTCGCCGACCTGCGACCACTCCGCGTCGTCGGCGAGCGGCGGCGGCGGCACGTCGAAGGAACGCCGCCAGGTCAGGAACTGCTCGTCGCCGAACTTCGCGAGGGTTTCGGCCTTGTCGAGACCCTGAAGCGCGCCGTAGTGCCGCTCGTTGAGGCGCCATGAGCGCTTCACCGGGATCCACAGCCGGTCGGCGACCTCGAGCGCGAGATTCGCGGTCTGGATCGCCCGGGTGAGCACGCTCGTGTAGAGGATCTCGGGCGCGAGACCCGACTCCGCGAGCAGCTCGCCGGCACGCTTGGCTTCCGCGACACCCTGCTCCGAGAGTCGCACGTCGACCCATCCGGTGAACAAGTTCTTCTGGTTCCAGTCCGAGTTGCCGTGGCGGAGCAGGATGAGCGTCGACATGCGCTCCAGCCTACCGAGGTGCGTTTCTCCCGGCTTTCGTGCCGCGACGTCCCGCAAAGCTCCGGAAGAAGCGCACTCACCCCGCGAGAATCGGAGGATGACACGCGCGGCGGCACCTCGGGGGCGCATCACGCGTGGCACGACGAACGTGAACCGGCTGCGCCGGGTCGACCGGTGGATCGCGGCGCAGGCGGTGATCCGCACGGCCGACGATCCGCTCATCGTCG
>CBFGZU010000015.1:0-29936 GCA_965653335.1 uncultured Pseudolysinimonas sp. | reverse complement strand
CCCGTCAGACGGAGCGGAGCACGGCGACGACGCGACCGAGGATCTCGGCATCATCGCCGACGATCGGCTCGAACGCCGAGTTGCGGGGCAGCAGCCACACGTGCCCGTCGCGCTGCCGGAAGACCTTGACGGTCGCCTCGCCGTCGAGCATCGCCGCGACGATCTCGCCGTTCTCGGCGTTCTTCTGCTGCCGCACGACCACCCAGTCGCCGTCGCAGATCGCGGCGTCGATCATCGACTCGCCGACGACCTTGAGCATGAACAGGTCGCCCTTTCCCACGAGCTGGCGGGGGAGCGGGAAGACTTCGTCGACCTGCTGATCGGCGGTGATCGGGATGCCGGCCGCGATGCGCCCGACGAGCGGCACCATGGCGGCGTCGCCGACGGGGATTCCCGAATCGGACGATTCGGTTCCGGGGAGTTCGATGAGCACTTCGAGGGCGCGCGGCCGATTGGGGTCGCGTCGCAGATAGCCCGAGAGCTCGAGCTGGGTGAGCTGGTGGGTGACGCTCGAGAGCGATGAGAGCCCGACGGCGTCGCCGATCTCGCGCATGCTCGGCGGGTAGCCGCGGGACGCGACCGAGCGCTGGATCATCTCGAGGATCGCCGTCTGCTTCTCGCTCAGCGAGGTACGGCGACGCGTGAGCGGGCGTTCGAGCGCCGCATCCTGGTCGTTCGTTTCGTCCACGATTCCTCCTCAAAAGCCGGTCCGGCACCGATGTCGGTGGTCGGTGGTCGAATCATCCCGGTGATCGAAACTGTATCCGGTCGAGGTCGCTTCGACAAACATTCGTTCGAGTGTGTCGCCCGATTCCTCGGGAATCCGAGCAGAAGAGGTTGAACATATGTTCGATCGAAGGTATGTTCGGAACATAGATTCGCTTCCGGAACCCCGGCCCGGCCGCCCGGGTTCCGGAAGCGGGACTCAACCCAGCAGGGGACGCAAGCCCAGCAGCAGGACGAAAGCCAGGCCAGGAGGATGTCATGACCGCAGTAGTTAGCTATCTGCCGAGTTCGGGATTCGCCACGCAGGCCCGGGCCCTGGGTTCGGGCCCCCGCCTCGTGAGATCGGGTTCCGCTCGGCCGCGCCTGCGCCTCACGCGTCGCGGGCGTGTCGTGTTCGCGACCGTCGCGGCCGTTCCGCTCGTGGTTCTCGGCCTCGTGTTCGGGCTGGGCGCCGGGGGAGCCGTCGCCACGCACGACACGGCGACCGGCTCGCTCACCTGGGTCACGGTCGACTCCGGCCAGTCCCTGTGGAGCCTCGCGGCCGACATCGCTCCCGGCGAGGATCCGCGCGAGTTCGCGGCGCAGGTCGCGGCGTTCAACCAGCTCGGCTCGACGGTCATCCAGCCGGGCCAGGAGCTCGCGATTCCGCCGCGCTACGCGAACGCCGCGCACACCAACTGAGGGTCGACGCGCGTCAGTAGACTCGCGCGAGTGGTTTCCCTCTCCGATCTGCCGTTACGAGACGACCTCCGCGGGGCGACTCCGTACGGAGCACCTCAGGATGCCGTCCGCTACGCGCTCAACGTCAACGAGAACACCCACCCCATTCCCGAACCCGTCGCCCGCGACATCGTCGAGTCGCTCGCGCGGGCCGTCATCGGCGCCAATCGCTACCCCGATCGCGAGTTCTCCGAACTTCGTGAGGCATTCGCCGGATACCTCGGCCACGGGCTCGCCGCGAGCCAGATCTGGGCGGCGAACGGCTCCAACGAGATCATCCAGCACGTTCTCCAGGCGTTCGGCGGGCCTGGTCGGCGCGTGCTCGGTTTCCCGCCCACGTATTCGATGCACCCGATCATCGCGGCCGGCACGGGCACCGAGTGGGTGACCGCCGAGCGGGATGCCGACTACGCGATCTCGCCCGAAACCGCTGTCGCGGCGGTGACGCGCACCGACCCCCACCTCGTCTTCCTGTGCGCACCGAACAACCCGACCGGCACGCCCCTGTCGATCGAGACGATCGAGGCGGTCTACGCGGCGACACGAGGAATGGTTTTCGTCGACGAGGCCTACGCGGAGTTCATGCCCGACCAGCTCGCGAGCGCTCTGAGTCTCCTACCGGGGCGGGAGCGACTCATCGTGTCGCGCACCATGAGCAAAGCGTTCGCCTTCGCGGGTGTGCGGGTGGGCTATCTCGCCGCCGACGCCGCCGTGACCGACGCCCTGCGGCTCGTGCGGCTGCCCTACCACCTCTCGGCGCTCACCCAAGCGGCGGCGGTCGCGGCCCTGCGGCACGCCCCCGAGATGCTCGCGACGGTCGACGACATCCGCACCCAACGCGACCGCTTGCTCGCCGAACTCCCGGATCTGGGCTATCGGGCGCACGAAAGCCACGCCAACTTCGTGCTGTTCGACGGGGTCGACGATCCGGTCGCGACCTTCCGCGCACTCCGGGAGCGCGACATCCTGATTCGGGATGTCGGTCTGCCGGGCGCCCTTCGCGTCACCGCCGGCACCGACGAGGAGACAACCTACTTCCTGGAAGCGCTCGCCGGCCTCGGACCGGGCGGCGCTCACTAAGCTGGGGATATGGCCTCCCGCACCGCCGGCTCCTCACGACGAGCCAGCCTTTCGCGTCAGACGAGCGAGTCGTCGATCGAGCTGAGCCTCGACCTCGATGGCACGGGCACGTCGAACATCTCCACGACGGTGCCCTTCTTCGACCACCTGCTGACGGCGTTCAGCAAGCACTCGCTCGTCGATCTGACGGTGAAGGCGTCGGGCGACACCGACATCGACGTGCACCACACGGTCGAAGACACCGGGATCGTGCTCGGTCAGGCGATCAAGCAGGCGCTCGGCGACAAGGCCGGCATCGGGCGGTACGGCGACGCTCTCGTCCCGCTCGACGAGGCGCTCGCCCAAGCCGTCGTCGACGTGTCCGGGCGCCCCTACCTCGTGCACACCGGCGAGCCGCAGGGGTTCGCCCACCACCTCATCGGCGGGCACTTCACGGGCTCGATGGTGCGGCACGTCTTCGAGGCGATCGCGTTCAACGCCGCGCTCACGATGCACGTCACCGTCATCGCCGGACGCGACCCCCACCACATCGCCGAAGCCGAGTTCAAGGCGTTCGCGCGCGCGTTCCGCGCGGCCGTCGAACCCGACTCGCGGGTGCGGGGCATTCCGTCGACGAAGGGCGCGCTGTAGCCGTGGCCGCGAGACAATCCGTCGTCCTTCTGGACTACGGATCCGGCAACGTGCACTCGGCGGCGAAAGCGCTCGAGCGCGCCGGCGCGAACGTGGAACTCACCGCCGATCGGCAGCGGGTGATGGATGCCGACGGACTCGTCGTGCCGGGAGTGGGTGCGTTCGCGGCCGTCATGGCGGCCTTGAACGAGGTGCGCGGCGGCGAACTCATCGAACGTCGCCTGGCGGGCGGGCGCCCGGTTCTCGGAATCTGTGTCGGCATGCAGGTGCTCTTCGAGCACGGCATCGAGGGCGGGGTCGACACCGAGGGCCTGGGCGAATGGCCCGGCGTCGTCGACGAATTGCGGGCCCCCGTCCTGCCGCATATGGGCTGGAATACCGTCGAGGCCCCCGACGACTCGGTGCTGTTCGACGGGATCCGCGACGAACGCTTCTACTTCGTGCACTCCTACGCCGCGCGGG
Organism: uncultured Pseudolysinimonas sp.; assembly: GCA_965653335.1. Lineage (GTDB taxonomy): Bacteria > Actinomycetota > Actinomycetes > Actinomycetales > Microbacteriaceae > Pseudolysinimonas_A. Next base: position 26,318 of record CBFGZU010000015.1, on the reverse strand, counting down.
CGTGGACTCTCGAGGCCTACGGCGCCTTCGCCGCCCCGCGGGTCACGTGGGCCGAGCACGGCGACCGGTTCGTCGCGGCCGCCGAGAACGGTCCGCTGTCGTCGACGCAGTTCCACCCCGAGAAGTCGGGGGAGCCGGGCATCCGTCTGCTTCGCAACTGGATCGGCACACTCTAGCTGGAACCGCGGCCGAGTCGGCCGTTGGCTTTGGTGCTCCACCGCGCGCTCGAGCGACTACGCTTTCGACCTTGTGACCGAGTTCAACTCCGCTCCCAAGCTCACCCTGTTGCCCGCCGTGGACGTCGCCGACGGCAAGGCCGTGCGACTCACGCAGGGGGCCGCGGGCAGTGAGACCAGCTACGGCGACCCGATCGAGGCCGCGGCCAACTGGGCGAACCAGGGCGCCGAGTGGATCCACCTCGTCGACCTGGATGCCGCGTTCGGCCGGGGCAGCAACACGGCGGTCATCAGGAAGGTCATCAAGAACACCCCCAAGCGCGTCAACATCGAACTCTCCGGCGGCATCCGCGACGATGCGACGCTCGACGCGGCCCTCGCGACGGGCGCCAAGCGCATCAACCTCGGAACCGCCGCGCTCGAGAACCCGGAGTGGGCGGCGCACGTGATCGCCGAGTACGGCGAGGCGATCGCGGTCGGGCTCGACGTGCGCGGAACGACGCTCGCGGCTCGCGGGTGGACCCAGGAGGGCGGTGACCTCTGGCAGGTCATGGACCGCCTCGAGGAGGCCGGCTGTGCGCGCTACGTCGTCACCGATGTGACCAAGGACGGAACGCTCAAGGGCCCCAACGTCGAGCTGCTGACCCAGGTCTGCTCCCGCACGGTGAAGCCGGTCATCGCGTCGGGCGGGGTGGCGAACCTCGACGACATCGCCGAGCTGCGGGCCCTGGTTCCCCATGGTTTGGAGGGGGCGATCGTGGGCAAGGCCCTCTATGCGGGCGCGTTCACCCTCGCCGAAGCCCTCGACGTCGCCGGCGACTGAGCCCGCACGTGGCTCACGCCGACTCGGCCGGCATCCCGTTCGACGGACGTTCCTTCCAGCCGAACCTGTCGGCCGAGGACGACGGCGCGGCCGACCCACGACTCATCGAGACGGTCGGGTTGTTCCGGGCGCGCGAGCGCGGAATGCCGGAGGTCGTCGCCGCCCTCCGCGAGGCACGGCTGCTCATCCCGCTCGTCACCGATCGCGGCGACGAGGGGATCGGCCCGCACGGTCAGATCGTCGACAAGACGCAAGAGCTCGCGCTCGTGACCGTCGCCGGGCCTGACGGGCGTACCGTGCTCCCGGCGTTCTCGTCGGTTGACGCGATGCGCGTCTGGAATCCGGTGGCGAGGCCCATTCCGGTTTCGGCCCCGCAGGTCGCCCTCGCTGCCGCCGCCGACGAACTGGGCGCGATCGTGCTCGACCCGCGATCCGCGACCGAGTTCGCCGTGCGGCGCACGGCGTTCGAGGCCCTCGCGACCGGCGCCTCCTTCGTCCCCTGCTTCGACGACGAACGAGTTCTCGACGCCTTCCTCGGCGCGGCGGCCGCCGAGCCGGCCGTGCGTGCCGTGCGGCTGGTGCCCGGCGACCCCGACGCCCGGCTCGAGGGCCCCGAGCTTCTCGTGCACATCTCGCTCGAGCGCGGGCTCGACCGAGTCGAGCTGGATGCTCTGCTCACGCGCCTCGGCGATGCCTGGGCGGCATCTGCCGTGATCGCGACGCGGGTCGATTCGATCGCGGTGCGCCTCGAGTCGCTTTAGGTGACCGGGCCGCTTTAGGTGACCGGGCCGGTGTACTTCTCGCCGGGACCTTGACCGATCGGGTCGGGGATGGCGGATGCTTCGCGGAACGCGAGTTGCACCGAACGCAGCCCATCGCGCAAGGGCCGGGCGTGCACGTCGGCGAGGTGCGGCGCCGCGGCGGTCACCAGGCCGGCGAGGGCGTCGATGAGTTTGCGCGCCTCGTCGAGGTCGACGCGCGGGTCGTCGTCGGCGAGTCCGCACTGGACGGCGGCCGCCGAGAGCAGGTGCACGGCGACGGTGTTGATCACCTCGACCGCGGGCACCTCGGCGATGTCGCGGATCTCGGGACCCACCTCGACCGGATCCATCTCGATGGGGGCATCCGGGAGCAAGCGGCCGAAAGAATCCTGTGCCACGTCGAGTCCTCTGCTAGTCTGATGCGGGCTCCGGGGCCATCTCCCCGGTAACGAAGTGGAGAATCCTCCCACCCGTCGGCTGCTCTCAAGGCTACCGGGTCAGTTTCACTCCGCCGGTTCGCTGCTCTCGAAAGAGGCAGAGAGCCGGTAGCCAGGGTGAAGTGCCGCGCGGTGCTCACAAGATCACCTCGCCGCGTGTGGATGCTTCCTTCGTGTCAGAACAGCGAAAGGAACCCACACATCAGCGATCCCAGAACGAACGACCGGATCCGCGTCCCCCAGGTTCGCCTGGTCGGCCCGGCAGGAGAACAGGTCGGCGTCGTCCGCATCGAAGACGCCCTGCGTCTCGCGCAGGAAGCCGACCTGGATCTGGTCGAGGTTGCCCCGAACTCCGCTCCGCCCGTGGTGAAGATCATGGACTACGGCAAGTTCAAGTACGAGCAAGCCCAGAAGCTCAAGGAAGCCCGGCGCAACCAGGCGAACACGATCCTCAAAGAGGTTCGGTTCCGCCTCAAGATCGACAAACACGACTACGAGACCAAGCGCAAGCGGGCCGAAGGATTCCTTCAGGCCGGCGACAAGGTGAAGGCCATGATCCTCTTCCGCGGCCGGGAGCAGTCCCGTCCGGAGCAGGGGGTGCGTCTTCTCCAGCGCTTCGCCGAAGATGTCGCCGATTTTGGCACCGTCGAGTCCACCCCGACGATCGACGGTCGCAACATGGTCATGGTGATCGGCCCGCTCAAGAGCAAGGTCGATGCCAAGGCCGAAGCCCAGGCCAAGAAGGCCGAGAACAAGCCCCCGCGCGTCGCAGCTGGCGAACCCGCGGAGCTCCAAGAAGAGGAAAGCAATGCCTAAGCAGAAGTCGCACTCGGGTGCCAAGAAGCGCTTCAAGATCACCGGAAGCGGCAAGGTCATGAAGCAGGGCGCCGGGATGCGCCACAACCTCGAGGGCAAGTCCTCGAAGCTGACCCGCCGGCTGAACCAGGAAGTCGTCCTCGCTCCGCAGGACGCCAAGGTCATCAAGAAGCTTCTGGGCAAGTAAGCCCGGACCGGAACAAGGACGAACTGAAATGGCACGTGTCAAGAGGGCGGTCAACGCCGCCAAGAAGCGCCGCACGATTCTCGAGCGCGCGGAGGGCTATCGCGGTCAGCGGTCGCGCCTCTACCGCAAAGCGAAGGAGCAGGTCACCCACTCCCTCGTCTACGCCTACCGCGACCGTCGCGCGAAGAAGGGCGAGTTCCGTCGCCTGTGGATTCAGCGCATCAACGCCGCGGCCCGCGCGAACGGCCTGACGTACAACCGCCTCATCCAGGGCCTCGGCCTCGCGGGTGTCGAGGTCGACCGTCGCATCCTCGCCGAGCTCGCCGTCAACGAGCCCGCCGCGTTCGCCGGCCTCGTCGAGGTCGCCAAGAAGGCGCTCCCGACCGACGTCAACGCCAAGGTCGACGCCGCGTAACGCACCGCATCCCACCGCTGCTTCAGCGGTGGATCGAGGGACCCTGAACCGTCAGGGTCCCTCGAGTCGTTTCCGGGGCCGTCGTCGGTGTGACGCGGCCGAGCGAGCCTTCATCGCACGTTCACCTCGCCCCCGTAGCCTGAAGACATGATCGACAACCCGCGCTCGCCGCGGGTGCGAGCGGTTGCGAAGCTCGCGAAGCGGCACGCCCGTGCCGACACGGGGGTGTTTCTCGTCGAAGGCCCGCAGGCCGTCGCGGAGGCTCTCGCCTTCCGGCCTGCGTTGCTCGTCGACATCTTCATCACCCTCGCCGCGCGGGACCGCCACAGCGATCTCGTGCAGACGGCGAGCGCGCGAGGGATCGACGTCGTCAACGTGTCGGATGCCGTGCTCGACACCATGGCCGACACCGTCACCCCGCAGGGGGTGATCGCGACTTGTCGGCAGTTCGCGATCGGCCTTCCGGAGCTGCTGGCGACGGGTCCGCGGCTGATCGCGATTCTCGAGGAGATCCGCGACCCGGGCAACGCGGGCACGATCATCCGGGCAGCGGATGCCGCTGGCGCCGACGGGGTGATCTTCACGGGCAACAGCGTGGATGCCTACAACCCCAAAGTGGTGCGCTCGACGACGGGTTCGCTCTTCCACGTGCCGGTCGCGCAGAACGGCACCCTCGACGAGGCGCTCGCCGCGGTGCGCGCCGCCGGGATGCAGGTGCTCGCCGCCGATGTGAAGGGTGCCGATCTGCCGCGCGTGCGCGACATCCTGGCCGCCCCGACGGCGTGGGTGTTCGGCAACGAGGCGCACGGCCTGCCCGACGATTTGCTGCGGCTCGCCGATCGGGTCGTCAGGGTGCCCATTTACGGTCACGCCGAGTCGCTCAACCTCGCGACGGCGGCATCCGTGTGCCTCTACGAGTCGGCCTTCGCCCAGCGTTCCTCGTGAGCGCAGGTGTCGACTCGGTGACGATCTCGCCGGAGTGTTGACCCCCGGACGGGGTACATGATGCACTGAGACGATGCAGCCCTTGCTCGTCTTGGATGCCGTCGACAAGCACTTCGGCGAGCTGCACGTGCTGAAGAACATCACGACGAGCGTCGCGCGGGGCGAGGTCGTCGTCGTCATCGGCCCGTCGGGTTCGGGCAAGTCGACGCTGTGTCGTGCGATCAACCGCCTGGAGACGATCGATTCGGGGCGCATCCTCATCGACGGGGTGCCGCTGCCCGAGGAGGGCCGCGCGCTCGCGAAGCTGCGAGCGGATGTCGGCATGGTGTTCCAGTCGTTCAACCTGTTCGCCCACAAGACGGTGCTCGAGAACGTCACGCTCGGCCCGATCACCGTGCGGGGGCTGAAGCCGGCCGAGGCGAAGAAGCGCGGGATGGAGCTGCTCGACCGCGTCGGTGTCGCGAATCAGGCCGCCAAGATGCCCGCCCAGCTCAGTGGCGGGCAGCAGCAGCGGGTCGCGATCGCGCGCTCGCTCGCGATGGAGCCGAAACTCATGCTCTTCGATGAGCCGACCTCGGCGCTCGACCCGGAGATGATCAACGAGGTGCTCGACGTCATGGTCGGCCTCGCGAAAGACGGCATGACGATGATCGTCGTCACGCATGAGATGGGATTCGCCCGGAAGGCCGCCAACCGCGTGCTCTTCATGGCGGACGGTGCCGTCGTCGAGGAGGCGCCCCCGGAAGACTTCTTCACGAAGCCGAGCTCCGATCGAGCGAAGGACTTCCTGTCGAAGATCCTCACCCACTGAACCGGTGGGCGAGGAACCGTACGGCAATGGAGGGAACCATGAGAATCCGCAGCAGTCGTTCAGCACTATCCCTGGGCGCTATCGCCCTCGCGGGTGCGCTCGCCCTGACGGGATGCGTCGATTCGGCCGATCCCGGCGGCGGGGCCAGCGAGCCCACCGAGGAGTTCACGCCCGTCCCCTACGAGGACGGCACGACGATGGCCGACCTCGCCGCCGCCGGTGAGATCACCATCGGGACGAAGTTCGCGCAGCCGCTCTTCGGCCTCGAGGGGCCCGACGGCAAGCCCGTCGGCTTCGACGTCGAGATCGGCAAGATCATCGCGCGGCACCTCGGCATCGACGCAGAGAACATCACATGGATCAACACCGTCTCGGCGAACCGTGAACCGTTCATCCAATCGGGCGAGGTCGACATCGTCATCGCGACATACACGATCAACGACACCCGCAAGGAGGTCGTCTCGTTCGCCGGACCGTACTACGAGGCAGGTCAGGACATCCTCGTCGCCGCGGGCAACCCGGAGGGGATCGACGGACCGGAATGGTTCGCGGACAACCCGGACGCCACCGTCTGCACGGTGAGCGGCTCGACGTCGCTCACGAACATCCAGGAGTACACGACGAATGTGCTCGAAGCGGCCGACTACGCCGATTGCCTCGAGCCGATCCGCACCGGTGAAGCCGTCGCGGTGACGACGGACAACGTGATCCTCGCAGGGCTCGCCGACCAGAACCAGGGTGAGTTCGAGGTCGTGAACAATCCGTTCACCGCTGAGCCGTACGGTATCGGTCTGGCGAAGGACGACGACGAGTTCCGCAACTGGATCAACGACGTCCTCGAGGCGTCGTACGAGGACGGGAGTTGGGCTGCCGCGTGGGAGTCCACCGCGGGCGTCGTGCTCGACCTGCCCGACCCGCCGGCCGTCGACCGGTACTGAGGCAACCGCACCGAGGTAGTACGGGAGGGGCGTCCACAGGGCGCCCCTCCCGCCCCGAAGGTTCGAGCCCGAGAGGAGACACCGCGATGGATGCCGTGATCGAGCAGCTCCCGCGGCTCTGGGACGGTTTCACCAAGACACTCGCGCTGCTCGGCATCGCCGGGGCAGGCGCCCTCGTCTTCGGTACCCTGATCGCCGGGTTCCGGGTTTCGCCGATCGCGCCGTTGCGGATGTTCGCCGCCGTCTTCACGGAGCTATTCCGCAACATCCCACTCACCCTCGTGCTCTTCGGCTTCGCGACGCTCGGCCCCTACCTCGGTGCGCGCGGCGGCTTTTTCGTGCTCGCGGCGATCGGCCTCACGCTCTACACGACGCCGTTCATCGCCGAGGCGATCCGCTCGGGTATCAACGGCATCCCGGTGGGGCAGGCGGAGGCGGCGCGCAGTATCGGCCTCGGGTTCGGCCAGGTGCTGGGCCACGTGATCTTGCCGCAGGCGGTGCGCATGGTCATCCCGCCGATCATCAACGTTCTCATCGCCCTCACGAAGAACACCTCTGTCGCGGGCGGATTCTTCGTGATCGAACTCTTCGCGTCGTCGCGCGGCGCGATCAACGCGCGAGGTGACGAGGTGATCGCGATTCTGCTGTCGGTCGCGGCGTTCTACCTGCTCGTCACCGTGAGCCTCGGAGTCATCGCGGGCCAGGTCGAGAAGAGAGTGGCGGTCGCACGATGACGAGTGTGCTGTACGACGCCCCCGGCCCGAAAGCGAGGAGGATCGCGCGAATCGTCTCCGTCGTCGCCGTGCTGTTCATCGCTGGCGTCCTTGCCGTGGTCGTCGTCTCGCTCGCCCTGCCCCGCACCACCGCGAGCGGTCAGGTGGTGCCCGGCCTGTTCGATCCGAGCCGCTGGGACATCTTCAACGACCTCGTGGTCTGGCGCTCGATCGGCAACGGCGTGCTCGGCACGCTGCGGATGGCGGGGATCGCCGCGCTTCTCGCGATCGTCATCGGCGTGCTGTTCTCGTTCGCCCGCACGGCCTCGCTCGCGGTGATCCGCATCCCGTCGACCGTCATCCTCGAGTTCTTCCGCGGCATGCCGGTGCTGCTGATGATGCTCTTCATCCTGCTGGTGTTCTCAACCGGCTCGTACTGGGCGGGGGTCCTCGCCCTCGGGCTGTACAACGGGGCGATCATCGGCGAGATTCTTCGCGCGGGCATCGCGGCACTCCCGCGCGGGCAGCGCGAGGGGGGGCTGTCGATCGGACTTACCCCAGTGGGTACACGCTTCCGGATCGAGTTCCCTCAGGCGGCTCGCAACATGCTGCCGATCATCATCGCCCAGCTCGTCGTCCTGTTGAAAGACACTGCACTCGCGTACATCCTCGCCTACAGCGAGCTGCTCTACGTGGCGACGAAGACGCTGCCGAACTTCTTCGGCAACCGCTATCTGTACTCGTTCTTCTTCGTCGCGCTGCTCGTCTACCTCTCGATGAACCTTGCGCTGTCGTTCATTGCGCGTCTCGTCGCGAAGCGCACCGGACCGGGCGGACGCATCGCGCGTCCTCGCATCCCGCGCCGGGGTGTGCACCCTGAGGGCGACATCGACATGTCCCGCGTGCCGGATGCGGGGATGGGTGGCGGCGTCGGGCCTCCTCTGTAGCGGCCACTAAACTCGCACCTTGTGTCCGAGATCACTCCAGAGGCCGTCGAATCGGCCGTCGCCGCAGCGCTCAGCGCGATCTCGCAGGCCCAGGATTCGGCCGAGCTGAAGGCCGCTCGCGCCGCCCACACGGCGGAGGGCAGCCCGCTCGCGAAGCTCAACGCGTCGATGCGCGAGGTGCCGGCCGACCAGAAGGCCGCGGCAGGGAAGCTCGTCGGCGAAGCCAGGGCCCGGGTCAACGCAGCGCTCGCCGACGCCGAGGCCCGCATCCTCGCCGCCGAAGAAGCTGCACAGCTCGCCGCCGAGGGGATCGACGTCACCGCCGTGCCGTCCCGCCGCCGACTCGGCGCGCGGCATCCGCTGTCGCTCCTCATGGAGCAGATGGGCGACATCTTCATCGCGATGGGCTGGGAGGTCGCGGAGGGGCCGGAACTGGAGCACGCCTGGTTCAACTTCGACGCCCTCAACATCGGCCCCGATCACCCGGCACGCGGCGAGCAGGACACGTTCCATGTCGAGCCCGCCGACCGCAACCTCGTGCTGCGCAGCCAGACCAGCAACGTGCAGATCCGGTCGTTGCTCGAGCGTCCGCTGCCGCTCTACGTCGTCGCGCCGGGCAAGGTGTTCCGCAAAGACGAGCTGGATGCCACCCACACTCCCGTCTTCCACCAGATCGAGGGCATCGCGATCGACCGCGGCCTGACGATGGCGCACCTGCGCGGCACGCTCGAGCACCTCGCGCGCGCGATGTTCGGCGACGGCGCGCAGATCAGGCTGCGGCCGAACTACTTTCCGTTCACCGAGCCGAGCGCCGAGATGGATGTGTGGCAGCCGAACGCGAAGGGCGGCGCGCGCTGGGTGGAGTGGGGCGGCTGCGGCATGGTCAACCCGAACGTGCTGCGCAGCGCCGGAGTCGACCCCACCGAGTACCAGGGCTTCGCGTTCGGCATGGGCATCGAGCGCACCCTGCAGTTCCGCAACGACATGAACGACATGCGCGACATGGTCGAGGGCGACGTGCGCTTCTCGCAGCAATTCGGAATGGTGGTCTAGCCGTGCGCGAGGTGTTCGCTTGAGAATCCCGATCAGCTGGCTCGGCGAGTGGGTCGACCTCCCCGACGAGGTGTCGCTCGACCACGTGCATTCCGCGTTGGTGAAGGTCGGCTTCGAAGAGGAAGCTGTGCACGGCTTCGAGGTGCAGGGTCCCGTCGTCGTCGGCCGCGTGCTCGCTTTCGACGACGAACCGCAGAGCAACGGCAAGACGATCCGCTGGGTTCAGGTGGATGTCGGTGAGGGCACCCCGCGGGGGATCGTGTGCGGCGCCCACAACTTCGAGGTCGGCGACCTCGTGCCGGTGTCACTGCCGGGTGCCGTGCTGCCCGGGCCGTTCCCGATCACCGCCCGCACGACCTACGGTCACGTCTCCGACGGCATGATCGCCTCCGAGCGCGAACTCGGCCTCGGCGACGAGCACTCCGGCATCCTGCGACTGCACGAACGCGGCCTCGTCGGTGAGCCGGGGGAGGACGCCATCGCGCTGCTCGGCCTCGACGACTCAGCGGTCGAGATCAACGTCACGCCCGACCGTGGCTACGCGCTCTCGATCCGCGGCCTCGCCCGCGAGTACGCGCATTCGACGGGGGCGAGCTTCCGTGACCCGGCGCTCGAACCCGTGGTGGGCGAGGCGTCCGGGTACTCGGTTGTCGTCGACGATGCCGCACCGATTCGCGGACGGGTCGGCTGCGACGCCTTCGCCGCGCGGGTGGTGCGCGGCGTCGACGCGACCCGGCCCACGCCGTCGGGGATGGTCGCGCGGCTCAAGCTCGCCGGCATCCGCTCGATCTCGCTGCCGGTCGACATCAGCAACTATGTGATGCTCGAGCTGGGACAGCCGACGCACGCCTACGACCTCGGCAAGCTCGCGGGCGGCATCGTCGTGCGCCGCCCCCTCGCGGGGGAGACCCTCGAGACGCTCGACGGGCAGGTGCGGAAGCTGGATGCCGAGGATCTGCTCATCACCGACGACTCGGGCCCGATCGGGCTCGCGGGCGTCATGGGCGGTCTCGCCACCGAGGTGTCGGACACGACGACCGACGTGCTCGTCGAGGCCGCGCACTTCGACCCGGTGACGGTCGCGCGCACCGCGCGTCGGCACAAGCTGTGGAGCGAGGCATCCAAGCGATTCGAGCGCGGCGTCGACCCGACGCTCGGACCGATCGCCGCCCAGCGCGTCGCCGATCTGCTCGTGCAGCTCGCGGGGGGCACGATCGACCCGCTCGGAACCGTCGTGCCCTACCTCGGCGAGCCGATCCCGATCGCGTTCGCACCCGGTGACGCCGCGGCGCTCATCGGGGTCGAGTACAGCGATGACGAGGTGCGTGAGACGCTCGAGCTCGTCGGCGCGACCGTGGATGCCACCGTCGACCGGTGGACCGTGACGCCGCCGCCCTGGCGGCCCGACCTCGTCGACGCCCCGAGCCTCATCGAAGAGGTCGCCCGCATCACCGGGTACGACCGCATCCCGTCCGAACTGCCGACCGCCCCGCCCGGCCGCGGCTGGACGCGCGCCCAGGTGGCGACGCGGCGGCTGGCGCAGACCCTCGCCGCCGCCGGGCTCACCGAGGTGCTCGCGTACCCGTTCCAGTCGGCCGCGACGGTCGAACGTTTCGAACCGGGCGCTGCTGCGGTGCAACTCGCGAACGCCCTCGACCCGCAGGCGCCCTTCCTGCGCCGCTCCCTGCTGCCCGGGCTTCTCGAGACGGCTCGACGCAACGTGTCGCGTGGCCTCACCGATCTGGGCGTCTTCGAGATCGGTACTGTCTTCCGGCCCGAGCCCGGGGTCGCCTACGGCACGGCTGAGTTGCCGCCGGGAGCGGTCGAACTCGAGCCCCAGGTGCTCGACGCGCTCACCACCGGCCTCCCGCCGCAGCCGCGCCGGGTCGGCGTGCTGTTCCTGGGTGACATCGCGTCGAAGCAGCCCGGAGCGACCGCCATCCCCGCGGGTCTCGCCGACGCGCTCGACGCCGTCGCCACCGTCGGGTTGGCTTTGGCGGCCGACATCCGCCCGGCTGCGGGCAGGCATCCGGCGCTTCACCCCGGCCGTACGGCGGAATTGCGCGTCGGTGCCACGGTGGTCGGTGTCGCGGGCGAGTTGCTGCCGTCGCTGGCCCGCGAACTCGACCTGCCCGGAGTCGTCGCCGTCGCCGAACTCGACATCGACGCGTTGCTGGCCCTCGGCGCGACCCAGATCGCCGCCCGCCCGATCGGCACGCTGCCCGCGGCGACGCAGGACCTGTCGCTCGTCGTGCCCGCCGAGACCCCCGCTGCCGAGGTTCGGGATGCCGTGATCGAGGGCGCAGGAGAGCTGCTGGAGGATGCCCGGCTCGTCGACGACTATCGCGGCTCGGGCGTGCCCGAGGGAACGAAGTCGCTCACCTTCGCGCTGCGCTTCCGAGCCGCCGACCGCACCCTCACCGCCGCCGAGGCGACCGAGGCGAAGCTCGCCGGCGTCGCCCTCGCGACATCCCGTCACGGCGCGGCCCTCCGCGACTAGCACCTAGCCTTCGCCGCCTCCGCACGGCGCTCGGCGTGAGCTGTGTTCGCGAATCGGATTAGTCGTCGGTCCCCGGCGGGGAGTATGGTCGATGCGTGGAACTGACGCGGATCGACATCCGGAGCCTCGCGCCCCGTTCGCTCCGCCGCGCGCGCCGACTTCAGGCGACGTCGCACCGCTGAGCCGTTAGAGTTCGCGCGACGTCGCCGTTTCAAGTCCTCGTCCGTCGAACCGAAGGTTTCGCCCATGTCTTTCTCCGTCGCCGTCGCTGGCGCGAGCGGCTATGCGGGTGGTGAGCTGCTCCGGCTGCTGTCCACCCACCCCGAGTTCGAGGTCGTCACCGTCACGGCCCACCAGAACGCGGGTCAGCCGCTCTCCGCGGTGCATCCGCATCTCGTCTCGCTGCGCCACCTCGTGCTGCAGGAGACCACCCCGGCCGTGCTGTCGGGGGCCGACATCGTGTTCCTCGCGCTGCCGCACGGCACCTCGGGAGCGATCACCGCACACCTGCCCGACGACGTGCTCGTCGTCGATTGCGGGGCCGACCACCGGCTCACCGATCCCGACGCCTGGGCCACCTTCTACGGTGGCGAGTATCACGGTGCGTGGACGTACGGGATGCCGGAGCTGCCGCTCGCCGGCGGCGGCACGCAGCGCGCGAACCTCGCGGGCACCACCCGCATCGCCGTACCCGGCTGCAACGTCACCGCGATCACGCTCGGCCTCGCGCCCGGCATCGCGGCGGGCGTCATCGCACCCGACGACCTCGTGTCGGTGCTCGCCGTCGGCCCCTCGGGCGCCGGCAAGAGCCTGCGCACCGACCTCCTTGCCGCCGAGCTGCTCGGTTCGGCCTCGGCGTATCAGGTAGGCGGCATCCACCGGCACACCCCCGAGGTCGTGCAGAACCTCACGGCGGCAGGCGGCGCCAACCCGACCATTTCGTTCACCCCGGTGCTCGTGCCGATGGCGCGCGGCATCCTGGCGACCTCGACGGCGAAACTCCTCGGCGAACCGCAGAAGGTGCGGGCGGCGTGGGAGACCGCGTACGCCGACGAGCCTTTCATCCACCTGCTCCCTGCCGGCGTCTTCCCGAGGTCGGCCGACACGATCGGCGCGAACACCGTGCATCTCGGCGTCGCCGTCGACGAGCGGGCCGGTCGAGTCGTCGTCGTCAGCGCTCTCGACAACCTCGTGAAAGGCACCGCGGGCGCCGCGATCCAGTCCGCCAACCTCGCGCTCGGTCTGCCCGAGACGCTCGGCCTTCCCCTCGATGGAGTCGCCCCGTGAGTACAACGTACGCCGCGGGTTTCGAGGCCGCGGGCATCCCGATCGGGCTCAAGAGTTCGGGCAAGTCCGATCTCGCGCTCGTCGTCAACCGCGGCCCGCTGCAGAACGCCGCCGCGGTGTTCACGAGCAACCGGGCGCTCGCCAACCCCGTCATCTGGTCGCAGCAGGTCATCGCCGACGGCACGGTGAGCGCAATCGTGCTCAACTCCGGGGGAGCGAACTGCTTCACGGGTGCCGAGGGTTTCCAGACGACGCACCTCACCGCAGAGGCGGTCGGTGAGGCGCTCGGCGTCAGCCCGGGCGACGTGCTCGTCTGCTCGACCGGGCTCATCGGCATGCAACTGGATCGCGAGAAGCTGCTGCCCGGCATCCAGGCGGCGGCGGCCACGCTGAGCGCCGACGGGGGAGCGGATGCCGCGGCCGCGATCATCACGACCGATACGCACCCGAAGACGGCGACCCGCGACGGCGACGGGTGGCGGATCGGCGGGATGGCGAAGGGCGCCGGGATGCTCGCCCCGGGACTCGCGACGATGCTCGTCGTCATCACGACCGACGCCGACCTGACGAGTGAACAGCTCGACCACGCGCTGCGGGCCGCGACCCGGATCAGCTTCGACCGGCTCGACAGCGACGGCTGCATGTCGACCAACGACCAAGTGACGCTGCTCGCGAGCGGGGCGTCGGGGATCAGCCCCGACATCCATCTCTTCACCGCCGCGCTGCAGGACCTCTGCATGGATCTCGCGTTCCAGTTGCAGCAGGATGCCGAGGGCGCGAGTCACGACATCGTCATCGAGGTCATGTCGGCGAGAACCGAAGAGGATGCCGTGGAGGTCGGCCGGGCGATCGCCCGGAACAACCTGTTCAAGGCGGCCGTGTTCGGCAACGACCCCAACTGGGGCCGGGTGCTCGCCGCGATCGGCACGACGCAGGCGCCGTTCGACCCGTACGACGTCGACGTGTCGATGAACGGCGTGCGGGTGTGCACGAAGGGCGGCCCCGACCGGCCGCGCGAGGAGGTCGACCTGACCCCCCGCACCCTGCTGCTGCAGCTCGAGCTGCACGCGGGCGCTGCGACGGCGACGGTCCTCACCAACGACCTGACCCATGACTACGTGCACGAGAACTCGGCGTACAGCTCATGACCGCGGAAGAACTGGATGCCGACGAACGGGCGCTCGGCGCCGAGATCAAGGCCGGCACCCTCATCGAGTCGCTCGGTTGGCTGAAGCGTTTCTCGGGCAAGATCGTCGTCGTCAAGTTCGGCGGCAACGCGATGGTCTCGCCAGAACTGCAGCGGGCGTTCGCGGAAGACATGGTCTACCTGCGTTACGTCGGGCTGAAGCCGGTCGTCGTGCACGGCGGAGGCCCGCAGATCACGGCGATGCTCGACCGGCTCGGCATCCCGAGCGAGTTCCGCGGCGGCTACCGCGTCACGACACCGGAGACGATGGATGTCGTGCGCATGGTGCTCACCGGACAGGTGAGCCGCGAGCTGGTGACGCTCATCAACGAGCACGGTCCGCTCGCCTCGGCGATCTCGGGGGAGGACGCCGGGTTGTTCGGCGGCCGGCGCCGCGGTGCCGTCGTCGATGGCCCGGACGGTAAAAAGCACACCGTCGACATCGGCCTCGTCGGCGATGTCGTGCGAGTCGATCCCGCGTCGGTGCTCGCGGAGGTGGAGGCGGGCCGCATCCCGGTGGTGTCGTCGATCGCCCCCGACCTCGACGTGCCGGGGCAGTCGCTCAACGTCAACGCCGACTCGGCCGCAGCCGCACTCGCGGTCGCCCTCGGCGCCGAGAAGCTCGTCGTGCTGACCGATGTCGCGGGTCTCTACGCCGACTGGCCGAACCGGGAATCGCTCGTGTCGAACATCGACGCGACCGCGTTGAGGGCGCTGTTGCCGACGCTCGAGAGCGGGATGATCCCGAAGATGGCGGCGTGCCTCGAAGCCGTCGATGGAGGGGTGCCGAAGGCCGCGATCATCGACGGTCGGCGGCCGCACTCGGTGCTGCTCGAGATCTTCACGGATGCCGGCATCGGCACGGAGGTGGTGGCATGAGTTCGGCGACCGAGACGAACCGGTTCAGCGCCGCGATGTTCTCCTACGCCCCGGCCCCGCTGAAGGTGCTCGCCCGCGGTGCGGGCGCGCGGGTGTGGGATGTCGACGGCGTCGAGTACCTCGACTTCCTCGCCGGCATCGCCGTCAACGCGCTCGGCCACGCCCATCCGGTGTTCGTGGATGCCGTGAGCCGCCAGGCGGCGACGCTCGCGCACGTCTCCAACTACTTCGCGTCGGAACCGCAGTTGGAGCTCGCCGAGCGGCTCAAGCGACTCACGGGCGGCGACGCGGTGTTCTTCTGCAACTCGGGCACCGAGGCGATGGAGGCTGCCGTCAAGGTCGCCCGTCGCACGGGCAGGCCGCGCATCCTCGCCCTGGAGAAGTCGTTCCACGGCCGCACGCTCGGTGCCCTGTCGATCACCGGCAAGCCGGCCCTGCGCGAGCCGTTCGAGCCGCTCCTGCCGGGGGCTGAGTTCCTCCCGACGACCGTGGAGGCTCTCGAGGCCGCGATGGGCGAGGATGTCGCCGCGCTCGTGCTCGAGCCGATCAAGGGGGAGGCGGGCGTGCTCGACCTCCCCCAGGGCTACCTCGCTGCCGCCCGCGAACTCACGGCACGGCACGGCGCGCTGCTCGTCGTCGACGAGATCCAGACCGGCGCGGGACGCACGGGGGACTGGTTCGCCTTTCAGCACGACCTTCCCTCAGGCGTCGTCCCCGACCTCGTCGCGCTCGCGAAGGGAATCGGCGGCGGATTCCCGATCGGGGCGCTCGTCGCGTTCGGCGCGGCGCGCGACATCCTGAAGCCCGGCGACCACGGCACGACATTCGGCGGCAATCCTCTCGCGACAGCGACGGCGAACGCTGTGCTCGGCGAGATCGAACGGGCGGGGCTCGTCGAGAACGCGCTCGCGATGGGGGACCGGTTGCGTGCCGGCCTCGCGGCCCTGGCGCATCCGGCCGTCACGGACGTCTCCGGGCGCGGGCTTCTCGTCGGCGTCGGGTTGGCCGGCCCGTGGGCGAACGCCGTCGCGACGCGTGCCCTCGAGCTGGGTCTCATCGTCAACGCGCCGGCGGAGGACCGCATCCGCCTCGCCCCGCCACTCACGATCGACGCCTCCGACGTCGACCGGTTTCTCGACCTGTTCTCGCACGCCCTCGAAGGGATCGACTCATGACCCGGCACTTCCTCCGCGACGACGACCTCACCCCGGCCGAGCAGGCCGAGGTGCTCGACCTCGCGGAGGCGATCAAGGCCGACCGCTGGGGCCGCTCGCCGCTCGCCGGTCCCCAGACCGTCGCGGTGATCTTCGACAAGTCGTCGACGCGCACCCGCGTCTCGTTCGCCGTGGGCATCGCCGACCTCGGCGGCATCCCGCTCATCATCTCGACAGCGAGCAGCCAGCTCGGCGGCAAGGAGAGCCCGTCGGACACGGCGCGCGTGCTCGAGCGGCAGGTCGCGGCCATCGTCTGGCGCACCTACGCGCAGTCGGGCCTCGAGCAGATGGCGCAGGGCACGACGGTGCCGGTCGTCAACGCCCTCTCCGACGACTTCCACCCCTGCCAATTGCTCGCCGACCTGCTCACCATCCGGGAGCACAAGGGAACGCTCGCGGGCCTCACGGTCACGTTCCTCGGCGACGGCGCGAGCAACATGGCGCACAGCTACCTGCTGGCCTGTGCGACCGCGGGAATGCACGTGCGGGTGGCCTCACCCGAGGAGTTCAGCCCGGTGGATGCGGTGGTCGCGGATGCCGACGCGCGCGCCGCTGAGACGGGTGGGTCGGTGACGCTCTACACCGACCCGAACGAAGCCGTCGCGGGGGCCGATGTCGTCGTCACCGACACCTGGGTCTCGATGGGCAAGGAAGAGGAGAAGGCGCACCGCGTCGCCGTTTTCGGCGGATATCAGGTGACGACCGACCTCATGACGCTCGCGAAAGCCGACGCGATCTTCCTGCACTGCCTCCCGGCCGACCGCGGCTACGAGGTCGCGTCCGACGTCATCGATGGCCCGCAGAGCGTCATCTGGGACGAAGCCGAGAACCGGCTGCACGCTCAGAAGGCGCTGCTCACCTGGTTGCTCGAAAAGAGCGCCGAATGACGCTGCTAGCGGTAGACGTTGTCCATGAAGCCGGGGTCGCTCAGCAGGATGCTGACGAGTACGCCCCAGAAGATGAACGCGGCGATCACCCCGGCGGCGAGCGGCACCCAGAAGGCGATCTTCTTGGTGATCAGCATCGGGATGCTGACGCCCAGCGCGACGAGGTAGAGCGCGATGTGGCTCACGGCGATGATGAGCGGGCCGGCACCGACGGTGCCGTCGAATCCGCCCATGGTTCCCATCGACTCGTTCAGGAGGTTCGGGTCGGAGAACGCCCAGGCGTAGAACAGGCCGATCAGCATCCCGAAGAAGCCCACGACGAGCAGGATGACGGTGAGCACGAGGTCCCACGTGCGACGGCGCTTGACGGGAGCGCCGTAGCCCGGGGCACCCGAGACGGGTGTGCCATACGCGGGCGCGGCGGCGTAGTCCGGCATCCGCTCGCCGTATGCCGGCGGGGGCAGCGGGTCGCTCGGGGGAGTCGCTGCAGCGGCTTCGCCGTATGTGAACGACGGGGCCTTCGGCACCTCGGGAGTCGGGTCGGACGCTGAGGTCGGCTCGCTCATGCGCCCACCCTACCCACCCTTAGGCTGAACAACAGCAATCACAGGAGAGACAAACCCATGGCACAACGCGTCGTCCTCGCCTACTCGGGCGGACTCGACACCTCGGTCGGAATCGGCTGGCTCAAGGATGCGACCGGCAAGGAGGTCATCGCCCTCGCGGTCGACGTCGGCCAGGGCGGTGAGGACATGAACGACATCCGTCAGCGTGCCCTCGACTGCGGTGCTGTGGAGTCGGTCGTCGTCGACGCGAAGGACGAGTTCGCGAACGACTTCCTGATGCCCGCCCTCAAGGCGAACGCGATGTACCAGAAGCGGTACCCGCTGGTCTCGGCACTCAGCCGCCCGGTGATCGCGCAGCACCTCGCGCGCGTCGCGAAGGAGCTGGGCGCCGACACGGTCGCCCACGGCTGCACCGGCAAGGGCAACGACCAGGTGCGGTTCGAAGCCGCCGTCGCGGCGCTCGCGCCCGACCTGACGAGCATCGCGCCCGTGCGCGACCTCGCCCTGACGCGCGACAAGGCGATCGTCTACGCGGAAGAGCACAACCTGCCGATCCAGCAGTCGAAGAAGAACCCGTATTCGATCGACAAGAACGTCTGGGGTCGCGCGGTCGAGACCGGGTTCCTCGAAGACCCGTGGAACGCCCCGATCGAGGATCTCTACGAGTACACGCAGGACCCGGCAGCCGATGGCCCCGCCGACGAGGTGACGATCACTTTCGCGCAGGGCATCCCGGTCGCGATCGATGGCCACGCGGTCACACCGCTGCAGGCGGTCGAGCAGATGAACGCGATCGCCGGCCGCCACGGCGTCGGGCGCATCGACATCGTCGAGGACCGGCTCGTGGGCATCAAGAGCCGTGAGGTCTACGAGGCACCGGGCGCGATCGCGCTCATCGCCGCGCATGAAGAGCTGGAGAACCTCACCCTCGAACGGGACGTCAACCGCTACAAGCGCAAGATGGAGGCCGATTGGGCCGAACTGGTCTACGAGGGCCTGTGGTTCTCGGGGCTCAAGCGCAGCATGGATGCCTTCGTCGACGACACGCAGAAGTATGTGTCGGGCGACATCCGGTTGCAACTGCAGGGTGGCCGTGCCGTGGTGACGGGCCGCAAGAGTGAGCAGTCGCTCTACGACTTCTCACTCGCGACCTACGACACCGGTGACACTTTCGACCAGTCGCTCGCGAAGGGCTTCATCGAGATCTGGTCGCTGCCGTCGAAGATCTCGGCCCGCCGGGACCTCGGATGACTCGGTGGTCGAGTAGCGGGCGCAGCCCGCGTGTCGAGACCAGGGGCGTCTAGTGGCCAAGCTCTGGGGTGCGCGCTTCGAGGGGGGACCCGCCCCCGAGCTCGCCGCACTGAGCCGCAGCACCCACTTCGACTGGGTTCTCGCGCTCTACGACATCGCGGGATCGCACGCGCACGCGAAGGCGCTCGCCGCCGCGGGTCACCTGACGGCCGCCGAGGAGTCGGCGATGCACGACGGACTCGACGAGCTGGTGCGCCGCCTCGACAGTGGTGAACTCGTCGCGACCGACGACGACGAAGACGTGCACGGCGCCCTCGAGGTGGCGCTCATGGATGTCGTCGGCCCCGAGCTCGGCGGCAAACTACGCGCCGGCCGCAGCCGCAACGACCAGATCGCCACGCTCATCCGCATGTTCCTGCTCGACCACTCCGATGTGATCTCCCGTGAGATCGTGCGACTCATCGACGCGATCGCCGGGCAGGCATCCGCACATCCGGATGCGGTCATGCCCGGTCGCACGCACCTGCAGCATGCGCAGCCCATCCTGCTTGCCCATCACCTGCTCGCCCACGCCTGGCCGCTCGTGCGCGACCTGGAGCGGTTGCGCGACTGGCGGGTGCGGGCGCAAGGTTCCCCCTACGGCGCCGGAGCACTCGCGGGCGGGGCGCTGGGCCTCGACCCGACGATCGTCGCCCGGGAGCTGAACCTCGGCGACCCGCTGCCCAACTCGATCGACGCGACGAGCGCCCGGGATGTCGTGGCCGAGTTCGCCTACATCGCCGCGCAGATCGGGGTCGACGTCTCGCGCTTCGCCGAGGACGTCATCCTCTGGACGACGCGCGAGTTCGGCTTCGCGCGCCTCGACGACGGCTATTCGACCGGGTCGAGCATCATGCCGCAGAAGAAGAACCCCGACATCGCCGAGCTCGCGCGCGGCAAGGCGGGCCGGCTCGTCGGCAACCTCACCGGGCTCCTCACGACACTCAAGGGCCTGCCGCTCGCGTACAACCGCGACCTGCAGGAAGACAAGGAGCCGGTCTTCGATTCCGTCGCGACCCTCGAACTCGTGCTGCCCGCGTTCGCGGGGATGATCGAGACCCTCGCCTTCGACACCGAGCGGATGCGCGCCCTCGCCCCCGAGGGCTTCTCGCTCGCGACCGATGTCGCCGATCATCTCGTGCGACGCGGGGTTCCATTCCGCGAGGCGCATGAGATCGCGGGCGCGCTCGTGCGCTTCTGCGAGGAGCGCGGGCTGCGACTCGACGAACCGTCGGATGCCGACTACGCCGCGATCGACGCTCGCTTGACCTCCGAGGTGCGCGAGGTGCTCACGGTCGACGGTTCGATCGCCTCCAGGAGCGGAATCGGCGGAACTGCGCGCGAACGCGTCGCCGAGCAGCTCGCCGCCCTGACCGCCGCCGTGCGACCCCTCGCCCCGGCGGCCCTGAAGGAGACCCGATGACGTTGTCCGGCCAGAGCGATGGGCAGCGCAGGCGCGAGGCCGCCCGCGAGGCTCGAGCGGAGCGTGAGGCACGGTCGGCCTCGAAGCGCCCGTGGCAGTTCCCGCTGATCGTCGGGATCGCCGTCGCACTCCTCGTCGGCACCGTCATCTGGTACGCGCTGCTCTGAGCGATCTCGCTGCCTTCCTCGCGCGGCCGGCCACCGAGGTCGCGCCGCAACTGCTCGGTGCGGTGCTGCACGGCCGCGGCGCGAGTGTGCGCCTCACCGAGGTCGAGGCGTACCTGGGGGAGCTCGACCCGGGTTCACACGCATACCGGGGTCAGACGCGCCGGAACTCCGTGATGTTCGGGCCGCCCGGCCATCTCTATGTGTACTTCACCTACGGGATGCACACCTGCGCGAACATCGTCTGCGGCACCGAGGGGGAGCCGACGGGGGTGCTGCTGCGGGCGGGGACGATCGTCGAGGGTCTCGACGCGGCGCGGTCACGCCGTCTGACCTCGAAGTCGGATGCCGACTTGGCTCGCGGCCCGGCGCGGCTCTGCGTCGCCCTCGGCATCACGCTGGGCGACGACGGGGCGCGGCTGGGTCAGGAGTTCCGCCTCGACCTGCCCCCGCATCCGGTGCCCGAGGTTGCGACCGGACCGCGCACGGGAGTATCCGGAGCGGGCGGGTCGGACGACTACCCCTGGCGATTCTGGATCCCGGGGGACGCCACCGTTTCGCCGTACAAGAAGTCGGTGCCGAAGAAGCGCAGCTGAGCGCTCAGGAGGCGGTAACGGCGCCCAGAACGACCGGCTCAGCCAGCCCGCAGGGCGACGGCGAGGCCGTCGATCGCGAGTTCGAGCCGCACGAGTCCGTGCTCGGGCGCCGTCGGGGCAGAGGGGGCGGACTCGTCTCGTCGCGACGGGCCGCCGGTCAGTTCGGCGCGCACAGCGGCGACTTTCGCGGTGATGTCGGCGACGGCGGAGCTGTAGCCCGGCCGGTCGATGACGCGGGCGCGGTAGTCGTGCACGGCGGCACGCAGTTCGCGGGCGACGATGGCGCCGGCGCCGATCTGCTCGGCGAGGATGCGATCGTGCCGTGACAGCGGCCATCCGCGCCGCGACGACTTGGCTTCCGAGCGCAGCACTTCGAAGCGTTCCAGCGCCTGGCGTCCGGCCAGCGTGACGTCGTCGGCCCGGTCGCCCGACGCCATCCCCGACAGCGTGGTCTGAACCTCGGCCATCACGTCATCGGCATGCTGACGCATCGTGGCACCGATGCGCGCAGGAAGCACGGCGAACCCGACGGCGGTTCCGATCACGGCGCCGGCCGCGGTGAGCAGCAGGTGGGCGGGAAGGGTCGCGAGCGGGTCGGCGGTCGTCAGGCCGAAGAGCACCGTCACGAGCACGCTGAGGGCGAAGACGCTGACGCCGTAGGCGAGTTCGGCGGCGTAGTGCTGCGCGAACATCGCGACCGCCGCGGTGAGCGCCACGAGAACCAGGTTGTCCTGCAGAAGCACGGACAGCCCGAGTCCCGCCGCGAGCCCGGCGATCGCCCCCAGCACCCGGCGATACCCCTTGCTGAGGGATGACGCCCCCGAGGTCGTGCCGAACACCATCACCAGGGCGGCGAGCACCGCCCAGTACCAGTGCCGCGGGTCGACGAACTGGGCGACGGCGAGCGACAGGGCCACGGCGACGAGCAGTTGCGTTGCGATGGAGAGCAGGCTGCGGGCGGCGCGCCGCCAGTCGAGTCGGGGCGGCGCGTACGGCTGGTCGAGGGTCGAGGTGCGCCCGGGAGTGCGCGCGCGTTCCGGTGCGTGCAGCAGCGGGTCGGCGACGAGAGCGTCGAGATCCGCCGAGTCTCCCGCGAGCGCCGCCGTGACGGCGAGTTCGAAGCGGGCGCCGAGCTCGGCAAGGGCCGTGCCGTCGCCGCGGCGAAGGGCGTCGGGCCAGCCGTCCGGATCCGCGGCGATGCGCGCCCGAGTCGCCGAGATCGCGGCTTCCAAGGCGTCGAGATGCCGCCGCGCGGAGGACGCGCCCCCGGCGACGGCGAGCGGCATCTGCTCGACGAGCGCCCGCAGGCTGCCGAGCATCCGGCGGGTGTGGATGCGGGGCCGATACCGCAGCAGAACGCTCAGCATGAGCACCGGCAGCCCGGCGCCGACGACGACTCCGCCGAGCGCCCAGGGGAGGGCGGTCCAATCTGGCCGCACGATGGCGGCCGCGACGAAACCCGCGATGCCGCCGAGAGCGACCACGGTGCCGCCGGTGCCGAGCAGCGTCGACGCGATCACCGTGACCGCGAGGCCGAAGAACACGGCGGCGGACACGATCGGATCCCCGAGCGCGAGCACCCCGAGCGCGAGGCCGATGCTGCCCGAGCCGGCGAGCGCGAGCAGCGGGACGAGCCGGCGCCGTTCGCGCGGCCCCATCCCGATCGTCGAGCTGCCCACCGCGGCAACGAGCATCCCGGGAATCGCGAGCGTCCAGTCGAGGCCGGCCGATGCGCACACCACGAACAACGCGATGACGACGACGAGGAAGCTGGCCGTCGCCCGCACGGCCGCGCCGAGTCTGCGCAGACCCGGGTCGGCCGCCGAGAACGCGAGCCGGAGTGTGCGCATGAGTCCATCATCCCTGCCCCGGCACCCGTCGACTGACCGTCGGGCGCGGAGCAGAACTCAGGATGCGGTCGCCGCCTCGTCGGCCTGGGCGAGCACCGCTTCCAGGTCGCTTCGGGCGTCGAGTTCGGTGCGGATGTTCGCGGCCCAGATGCGCTGGCTCACCGCTTGCGGGCTCACGCCGAGCCGCTGCGCGATCTCGCGCTGCGTGAGGCCGGAACGCAGAAGATCGTAGACCTCCCACCCTTCGAGCGTGCGTCGGGCGCGCAACGCGATCGCGAGGGTCATGAGCGGCCCCGGGTCGGGAGCCGCGCCGCCGCTTGAGCGCAGCGCGAAGCGGTGCGGGGACTGCTTGGCTCTCGTCACCGCGGTGCGGGCGGCGACGAAAGCAGGCCCACGTGCGGCACGAACAGTCGCCGGCATCGGTTCATCGACGGCGCCGATGCCGCAGCCGACGCTCCACTGGCTCGCCCGGGTGAGCTCGAAGACGACGTCGAGCACCGCCTCGGCGTCGTCGGTGAGGCCCTGGATCTCGTCACCCGAGTTCTGCTCGAAGGCGAGGGTGAGCGCGGAACCGTATCGGTAGTTGAGTCCCTCGAGCGTGACGTCGACGAGATCGGGCCGGTGACGGCTGTCGACCTGATCCGCGGTGATGACGAACACTACGGCAGCCGGAATCCTGCGAGAAGGGCGACGGCGACGCAGAACAACGCCCAGCCGATGCTCACGAGGGTGCCGAGTACGCGGACCGCCGCGGTGTCGTTGCCTTTCGTCGCGGCGTAGACGCCGAGCGCTTTCGCGGCCAGCACGACGGCGGCGATCTCGATCGCGCCGATGATGAGCGCGAGGGTGAACGCGAACCGCTCGGCGACACCGATCCACGAGCTCCCGGGCAGCCGTTCGGGGTCGGGCTGGCCGCCATGCGCCCACTCGAGCACCATTCTCACCACGGCGCCGCCGCCGAGCACGGCGGCCCAGAGCGAACTCGCCGCGATGACGCCCTGCACCGCGTGCTGGGGGAGCACGAGGTCGTTCCCCGGCGCGGAGAAGAGAATGCCGACGGCGCCCGCGAGCGTGACCAGCAGAAACGTGAGGGTGCCGATGATGGTGAGCGCGAGCCGGCCCTTCGCGGCGATCGAGAGACCGCCGAGGGTGCCCGCGACGACGAGCGCCGCCACGCTGAGCCAGGCCATCCGCCACCTCCTCATCGGGAGGGTAACAGCAGCCACCGACCGGTCAGTCCTCCGCGCGATACCCGCCATCGGGCGGACGGTAATCTGTCCCAATGCCCGTATCCGCCAGCTCCGATGAGCCCAGCTCTGGTGAGCTCAGCTCCGGCGAGCCGAGACTCGCGCAGCAGCGCAACGATCCCGCGTTCGACGACGTCTGGGATGAACTGGTCTATCGCGGGCTCATTCACGTCTCGACCGACACGGGGGAGTTGAAGAAGCTGCTCGCGGGCCCCCCGGTCGTGTTCTACTGCGGGTTCGACCCGACGGCTCCGAGCCTCCACCTCGGCAATCTCGTTCAGTTGCTGACGATGCGCCGCATCCAGCTCGCCGGCCACCGCCCGCTGGGTCTCGTCGGCGGCTCCACGGGACTCATCGGCGACCCCCGGCAGACGGGCGAACGCATCCTCAACACCCCCGAGACGGTCGCCGACTGGGTCGGCCGGCTGCAGGCTCAGGTGCGCCGTTTCCTGGCCTTCGACGGCGCGAGCGCCGCGCGCATCGTGAACAACCTCGACTGGACAGCGCCGCTCTCCGCGATCGACTTCCTGCGCGACATCGGCAAGTACTTCCGGGTCGGCACGATGGTCAAGAAAGACATCGTCGCCAAACGACTGAACTCCGACGAGGGGATCTCGTACACGGAGTTCAGCTACCAGGTGCTGCAAGGCATGGACTACCTCCATTTGCACCGCGAGTACGGCTGCGTGCTGCAGACCGGGGGAAGCGACCAGTGGGGCAACCTCACGAGCGGCGTCGACCTCATCCACAAGGCGGAGGGCGTGTCGGTGCATGCGATCGGCACGCCGCTCATCACCAACAGCGACGGGACGAAGTTCGGCAAGAGCGAAGGAAACGCCGTCTGGCTGGACGCCGACCTCACGAGCCCGTACGCCTTCAGTCAGTTCTGGCTCAACACCGACGACGCCGACGTCATCGCCCGGCTCAAGGTCTTCACTTTCCTGCCGCGGGCCGAGATCGATCGCCTCGCTCAGTCTGTGGCGAGCGAGCCGTTCAAGCGCGAGGCGCAACGCACCCTCGCGCGCGAGGTCACGGTGCTCGTCCACGGCGTGGCGGCGACCCAGGCGGCGTTCGCCGCGGCCGACGCGCTCTTCGGCAACGGCGATCTGAGTGCCCTCGACGAGGCGACCCTGCGCTCGGCGGTTGCCGAGCTACCGTCGGCGACCGCCGCATCCGGGGTTCCCGTCGCGCAATTGCTGATGGATGCCGGGCTGACGTCGAGCCTCAGCGAGTCGCGTCGCGCCATCGAGCAAGGCGGCGTCTATCTCAACAATTCTCGAGTCGAAGCGGCCGACGCGACTGCGGATGGGGCGTTCCTGTCCGGCGGGATCGCGGTGCTGCGGCGCGGCAAGAAGACCCTCGCCGGTCTGTACGCCGCGACGGACACGGTCGCAGGATGATCGAGCAGGTTTCCGTCGGAGGCACCGGCTCTCGTAACACCCTCGATACGAGAGTCGCCTAGGCTCGCGGAGGAGGGCGAAGTGAGTTTCAACAACGACGACGAGGGCGATGGCCTGGCTGCGCTGTTCGGGGGCATCAACCCGCCAGCGCCCGACCCCGCGGAGCCCGGGCCACGGCGCAGGGTGATCGAGCCGATCGAACCCGAGCCGACGGAGCCGCCTCCGTTCGGGAGCACGCAGGGCACCACGCCGGGCGGCCCACCGTCGGCGTTCGCGCCCGCATCGACGACCAACGACAGGCCCGCGCCTCCACCGCAGGCGCCCCCGACCCAGGCTCCGCCGACCCAGGCGCCGCCGGCGTACGAGCTTCCGCCGCCGGTCGCGGCTCCGGCGTCGTTGGGGACGCCGACACCTCCTCGCGATGCGAGCCCTGAATCCGGCCGCGCGACGCAGCATTCCGTCATACCCCCGTCGTACGACGAGCCCGCGCGTCACGCGCCACGCGACACGGACTCCATGCCCGCGGCGCCGACCTCTTCCCCTATGGCTGCTCCCACAGCGTCGTTCGGCTCTCCGGCGGCGGCGCCCGCAACGCCGTTCGACCCTCCGCCGGCTTATCCGCCGCCGGCTCCGTACCCGACCGCCGCCGATCCCGCAGGCGCGCCTTTCGCGGGCCCTTCGACCGGTCTCACCGAGCCCGCGCCGGTCTCGCCCCCGCCGGGGGGCGCGGGGTACGGTGCCCCGGCATCCGCCCCGCCCGTTCAGCCCCCGCCGCTCGAGGAGCCGTCGGCCTTCCCGTCTCCACCC
>CBFGZU010000014.1:0-30836 GCA_965653335.1 uncultured Pseudolysinimonas sp. | reverse complement strand
AACTGTACTGGGACCGCGACCGGTCGGAGTGGAGCTGGGTGCACGACCGGATCGAAATGAACACCCTCTATCTCGACCCGAACGCGTTCCTGCAGCAGCACCTCACCGAGGAGGGCCTCGCGAGGGCCCGCCTCGGTGATGCGCGCGTGGGTCACATCCACCTCTCCGTCGGCGACGTCGAGACGGCCCGCGACTTCTACGTCGACCGCTTGGGATTCGAGACCACCGCGGAACTGCTCGGCTCAGCGGTGTTCGTGAGCGCGGGCGGCTACCACCACCACATGGCGATGAACGTCTGGAACTCGCGCGGTGCGGGGCGCCGTCACCGCACCCTGGGCTTAGGTCGGGTCGACATCGTGCTGCCCGAGCCGGACGACATCGGTCAGCTGGCCGAGCGGATGGCGCACTACGGTGTTCCGACCCGCGACGACGGCCGCGCCCTCGAGTTCGACGACCCGTGGGCGAACGTCATCAGGGTAACGACTTCGGTGGTCCAGTAGCGGGTTGAGTGCCGCGCAAGCGTTGCATCGAACCCGGCGGGTCGAGACCACCCGCCGCGGGTAGCGTGGTGCGGTGCACGTGATCGACGCGAGTCGCCTCCGACGCTCGGCCGACGTCGGAGCGCGGGGCGAGGATGCCGACGCGGCTTCCCTTTCTCCGACGAGTGAGGCGGTGCCGTGACCCGCGCGCTCGCCGTGCTGCTCGCCCCGGTCGTGCTCGCGCAGGCCGCGCGGGTACGGCGCACGACCCCGATCCTCCCGGCGCCAGCCGGGGAGCGCGTCGGGGGCACGGGGAAGCTGCGTCTCGTGGTCGTCGGCGACTCCACCGCTGTCGGCACGGGAACGGAGTCGCTCGATGATGCCCTCCCCGGCCGGCTCGGCACACTGCTCGGCGCGCGGTGGCGAGTCGTCGGCCGCAACGGCGCGACCGCGGCCGACGTGTTGCACGACCACGTCGATGAGGCCGCAGGAGGTCCCGCCGACGTCGCCGTGCTCCTCGTGGGATGGAACGACGCGCTCACGCTCCGCTCGGATCATGCGTTCGCGCGCGACCTCGGATCGGTGATCGACCGGCTCGTCGCCGCGAGTCCGACGGGTCGCGTCGTCGTCGTCGCCCCGCCGGCCTTCGCCGCTTTCGTCGTCCTGCCCCAACCCCTCCGCGCGGCACTCGGTGCACATGCCGCTGGGCTCGCACGCACCGCCGCCCGGGTCGCTGCCGACCGCGGCGTCGACATCGCGCCCGGTTTCGACGGCCGGTCGGTCGCATCCGACCGCTTCCATCCGGACGGGAACGGCTACGCGTCGATCGCGGCCGGAATCGCCGCCACCCTCGGCCAATGAACCGAATCGAACTGCGGTACACCGCCGTCCACGTCGACTGGACGGACAAGGCCTTGCACGGTGTCGCGCCCTACCTCGACGGCATCAGCCTCATCGATCTCATCGCCGCGACCGGGTCGCCTGCCCCGGGCCCGCTGATTACCTGGTCCTACCCACGTCCAGCACGCACAGCGAGCCTCATCGAAGTCCTCGACTGCGTGTGTACCGATCACGGCTGCGGCGGCGTCGACGCGCGGGTCGAGCGCGCCGGTGGAAGGGTTCGATGGACGGAGTTGATTGACCAGAGTGGCGAGCGCATCCCGGTCGGACCATTCGAATTCGATGCCGGGCAGTACGAGGCCGCGGTAGCTCAGGTCGATGCCGAACTCCGTCGGGTGGTGTCCGCTGTTTCGCGCATCCGCGAAGCCGTGGTCCGAGGCGTCGACGTCGCTGACCCCGCGCGCAGGCTGATAGGAATCGCCGGCGCGCCAGGAGCAGGGAAGAGCACGATGGCCTCCGACCTGGTGGAGTCCCTGAAAGACCTCTTGCCAGCTGCGATCCTTCCGATGGACGGGTTCCACTTGCCCCAGGCCGACCTGGTGCGCCTCGGCCGTCGCGACCGGATGGGCGCACCCGACACCTTCGACGTCGACAGCTTCGTGGCGATGCTCGAGCGGCTACGCCACCCTGGCGCGGTCGCCGCCCCCGGCTTCGACCGCAAGAAAGAGGAGCCGGTTCCGGAGGCGATCGAGATCGGCGCCGACATCCGTCTGGTCATCGTGGAAGGCAACTACCTGCTGCACGATCGCGGCGGCTGGGAGCGCGTGCGTCCGCTGCTCGATCGGGTGATCTTCCTCGCGCCCGACGACGCCGAGCGGCGGGAACGGCTGATCGCCCGGCACGTGGAGTTCGGCAAGACGGCGGCCTCGGCGACAGCCTGGGTCGAGCGCATCGACGATCCCAACGCCGCACTCGTCGCCGCGACCGCGCATCGCGCCGACGAGGTCGTGCGCGAGAGCACCGCGTAAGCTGGCGGCATCCCATCCGTTCTTGCGCGAGGAGTGCCGTTGCCCACGATCGTCGTCGAGGTCATGCCCAAGGCGGAACTGCTCGACCCGGCCGGCAAAGCCGTCGCGGGCGCGCTGCGCCGTGAAGGCGGTCACCCATTCAGCGACGTGCGCATCGGCAAGCGTTTCGAGCTCACCGTCGACGGCGAGGTGACGGATGCCGTGCTCGCGCACGCTCGCAAGCTCGCCGACGAGATGCTCAGCAACTCGGTCATCGAGGATGTCGTCAAGATCAGCGTTCTCGAAAGCAGCGTGGCCTGAGTGAAGATCGGCGTCGTCACCTTCCCCGGTTCGCTCGACGACCGTGACGCGCAGCGCGCCGCACGTATCGCCGGTGCCGAACCCGTCGCGCTGTGGCACGGCGACCACGACCTGAAGGGCGTCGACGCGATCGTGCTGCCGGGCGGCTTCTCGTACGGCGACTACCTTCGCTGCGGCGCGATCGCCGCGCGCTCGCCGATCATGCGCGAGGTGATCGACGCCGCCAACGCCGGGATGCCGGTGCTCGGCATCTGCAACGGCTTCCAGGTGCTCGTCGAAGCGCACCTTCTGCCCGGCGGTCTCATTCGCAACGACCACGGCGACTTCGTCTGCCGTGACCAGGGGCTGCGGGTGGAGAACGCGTCGACCGCGTGGACCAACGGATTCGCGACCGGGCAGCAGATCACGGTTCCGCTGAAGAACGGCGAGGGCGGGTTCATCGCCGATGCCGAGACACTCGCGCGACTGGAAGGCGAGGGACTCGTCGCGTTCCGCTACACCGGGCTCAACCCCAACGGTTCGCTGGGCGATATCGCGGGGCTGACCAACGAACGCGGCAACGTCGTCGGGCTCATGCCGCACCCGGAGCACGCCGTCGAACCGGGTTTCGGACCCGACACCCCCGTCGCGATGCGGTCGGGAACCGACGGGCTCACCTTCTTCACGAGCGTCATGCAGCACGCGCTCGCGCGCGCCTGACCAACTCCTCCCCAGGTCGTATCCCGAAGCGCTGTGCACTTCGATGAGTAGCGCTGCCGCTCCCGGCTGAGGATACTGGAATGGTGCCGACCATGACCGAACCACAGGTATGGGTCCTCATCGGCGTCTTCGCCGCCGCCTTGTTCGGGATGTTCACGATCGTCTCGACGCTCTTCCTCCGGGCGATCCGCGCAGAGATCGGCGGGCTCCGCGGAGAGTTCGCCGGCGAGTTCCGCGGTCTTCGCGGCGAGTTCGATGGCCTGCGTGGAGAGTTCAACGGCCTTCGCGGCGAGTTCAATGGGCTCCGCGGCGAGGTGAACGCCCGCTTCGATGCCCTCGACCAGCGCGTCGACGGCCTCGACCGCGACGTGCAGGCGCTCGTCAAGCACACCTTCGGACTCGATCGCGGCTGACGTTCAGCCTTTCGTCGAACCCGCGAGCAGACCCCGCACGAAGTACCGCTGGAGGGCGAAGAACACGACGAGCGGCACGAGGATCGAGATGAACGCTCCAGCCGGCAGCAGCTCGGCGTTCTGACCGAACTCGCCCGTGAGCTCCGCGAGCGCTCGCGTGATCGGCGCTGCCGCCCCGTTCGCGAAGATCAGGGCGATCAGCAGGTCGTTCCAGACCCAGAGGAACTGGAAGATCGCGAACGACGCGATGGCCGGAAGCGACAACGGCAGCACGATACGGAAGAAGATCTGCCCGTGGCTCGCCCCGTCGACGCGGGCGGCTTCGATGACATCCGACGGGATCTCGCTGATGAAGTTGTGCAGCAGGAAGATCGCGAGCGGCAACGCGAAAATCGTGTGCGCGATCCACACTTGCGAGAACTGCCCGGCGTTGCGAAGTCCCTCGTAGATGACCCCGTCGCCGACCGAGATGCCGCGAGAGAACAGCGACAGCAGCGGAACGAGGGCCATCTGGATCGGCACGATCTGAAGCGCGAACACGAGGATGAAGATCACGTCGCGGCCCTTGAACTTCATCCAGGCGAACGCGTACCCCGCGAGCGACGCGATGACGAGGGGGAACACTGTCGCGGGGATCGAGATCGCGACCGAGTTGAAGAACGGACCGAGCAGGCTGTCGCTCCCGAACAGCACGGCTTGGTAGTTCTCGAGGGTGACCGTCGGGTTGACGAAGATCTCCCACCAGCCACTGCGCTGAGTCTCCACCTCGGGGCGGATGGAGGTGATGAAGAGACCGACGGTCGGGATGGTCCACAGCAGGGCGATGATCAGGGAGGCGAT
The DNA here is from genome assembly GCA_965653335.1 of uncultured Pseudolysinimonas sp. Taxonomy (GTDB): domain Bacteria; phylum Actinomycetota; class Actinomycetes; order Actinomycetales; family Microbacteriaceae; genus Pseudolysinimonas_A. Next base: position 26,237 of record CBFGZU010000014.1, on the reverse strand, counting down.
CGTCGCGCCGCGGCTCGTGAGCCGCTGCTTGGTACGCCGGGTGGCGGCCCGGACCGCTGACTCGGTGAGGGCCGGGTTGGCAGTCATCGAGGTGGTCATCGGATCTCCCGGGTCTTCTGAATCTGTCGAGCGTTATAGATCACGATCGGTAGCACGAGCAGGAACAGCACGACGGCGAAGGCCGACGACCGTCCCGCCTCGAACTTCTGCAGCAGGGTGACCATCTCATTGGCGATGACCCCGGTGTCGGGGTAGGCGAGGCCCATCGTCCGCACGATGTCGAACACCTTGAGCGACGCGATCGAGATCGTCGTCAGCACGACGATGATCGACGGCCGGATCGCCGGGACGGTGACATTGACGAAGCGCTGCCAGGCGTTGGTGCCATCCAGCTGGGCCGCTTCGATCTGCTCGACGGGAACCCCTTTGATCGCGGCGGAGAGCACGACCATGGCGAAACCGGTCTGCACCCAGATCAGCACCACCATGAGCAGGAAGCTGTTGAGCGGAGCCTGTTGGAGCCAGTTGACCGGCTCGCCACCGAACAGCGTGACGAGTCCGTTCAGCACGCCGATCTGATCATCGCCCTCGGGGCGGTAGGCGTAAATGAAGCGCCAGATGATGCTCGCGCCGACGAACGAGATCGCCATCGGCATGAAGACGAGGATCTTGAAGAACTTCTCGCCGCGGGACTTGTCGATGAAGACGGCGTAGGCCAGACCGATCGCGGTCGAGAGTGCGGGCACGATGAGCACCCAGATGACGGTGTTGCGGATGACGACGAGGTTGTGAGGTTGGCTGAAAATCCAGGCGAAGTTATCGAAACCGACCCAGGCTCCCCGGTTGCTCTGGAACGACAGCAGGATCGTCTGGATCGACGGATACACCAGACCGATCAGGAGCAGCACGATCGCGGGGGCGAGGAAGCCGGCGAGCGCGAAGAGGTAGCCCTTGCCCTGGCGGCTGCGATAGTCGAGCAGGAAGAACACACCACCGAGCACGATGGCGGCGGCGACCGCCCACCAGACCGAGCCGAGCAGCAGGAAGATGACGCCGGGGATGGCCAGGCAGGCCAGTAGCCGGATGACAGTGAACTTTCGGCCGGGCCGAGGGGCGACCTCGATGAGAAGCACGACGACGGTCGCAGCCACCAGGAACAATCCCACGACGATGGGGATCTGGGCCAGGGGCGGCAGGGCGCCGATCCAGCTGAGCAGATCTTTCATGATCGCCTCTCGTAGTCAACCGCTGACGACGTATTACGACAGTAGCTCCCGAGTGCAGCACGGGGACGGGCCGCCCGGCTTTCACCGAGCAGCCCGCCCTGGTCGCGCGACTACTCGCTCGGCCAGCTGGCTTCGATGGCGTCGAGCACTTCTGCCGTGCTCGTGCCGTTGACCCAATCGACCATGCCCGTCCAGAACGTGCCCGATCCCACGGCGCCAGGCATGAGGTCTGACGCGTCGAAGCGGAACGTGGTGTCGGGATCCTGGAGCAGACCGATCGCCTGCGTCAGGATGAGGCTCGACGCGTTGTCGGGATCGAGGCCCTTGTTGGCGCTGATGACACCGCCGAGCGAGACCCGGCTGTTGGCCCAGTCGGCGCTCGAGAGGTACTCCTGCACCGCGATGGTGTCTTCGTCGTTGCTGAACGCCGCGACGATTTCGCCACCACCGGTGACCGCCGTTCCGCCGGCCTCTTCGGCCGGGGTGATGAAGGCCCAGATGTCGCCGTCCTCGGCGACGGTGCCGCCCGCGTCGGTGATGAAGCCGTCGTAGAAGGAGGCCTGGTGATGCAGGATGCAGCTGCCGTCGACGAGCGCCGTCGCCGGGTCGGCGAAGGGGGTGCTGTTGATGGTGACGACGTCACCGAATCCGGCGTTGACGTATTCCGGGTTCAGCAAGATCTCACCGACCGAGTCGAATGCCGCGGCGATCGCCGGGTCGTTGAACGGGATCTCGTGGTTGACCCACTGGTCGTAGACCTCGGGGCCGGCCTGGCGCAGAACGAGGTCTTCCACCCAGTCGGTTCCCGGCCAGCCGGTCGCGGCATCGGATCCGAAGCCGGCGCACCACGGGGTCACGCCCGAGTCGGCGATCGTCTGGGTGAGCGCGAGCAGGTCGTCCCATGTCTCCGGAACCTCCCAGCCGTTCGCCTCGAAGGTCGAAGGCGAATACCAGATGAAGCCCTTGACGCTCGCCATCAGCGGTGCCCCGTAGAGGGTGTCGTCGACGGTGCCGTAGGCGGCCCAGTCTTCGTTCCAGCCTTCGGCCACATTGTCGGCAACGCTGTCGGGTGCCGGCTGCACGTAGCCGCGACTGGCGAGGTCTCCGAGTAGGCCGGGCTGCGGGAAGATCGCGAGGTCGGGCGGGTTGCCCGCTTGCGCAAGGCTTCCGATCTGGGCTTCGAACTCTTTCGACGATTCGTACTGGATGTCGATGTCGTTCTCTTCCTCCCAGTCCGCCCAGGACTCGTTGAGAAGGTCGGCCTCGGTGTCGGCGATGGTGCCGTAGATCGTGACGACGCCATCCGCGTCGCCGTAGTCGCCGGGGCCGGTCGCGTTACCTCCGCCGCCTGCGCAGCCGGCGAGAACGAGGCTCGTGGCCCCGACCGCGGCCGCGGTGGCGAGCAAACGTCGGTTCAGAACTGAACGCACTGTTTCCTCCTCATTGAGGGTTGGGATGTTGTGGCGTGGTTGCCGTGGTATGAAACCGATCTCGCAATCGGTTCCAAATCCACGCTAAGCGACATCAGAGCACTGTGCAAGGCTTCAATGTCTCGATCCGGCGGCAACGGTTCGCTATGCTGCAACCGATTCCAACCCGATCGAGGAAGCCATGAGTTCGCTCGCCGAAGTCGCGCGCCGCGCCGGGGTGTCGAAAGCGACCGCCTCGCGCGCGCTGAGCGGTGCCTCCCACGTCTCGCCCGCGGCCAAGGAACGCGTCGCGGCGGCGGCTGCCGAGCTCGGATACGTGGTGTCGTCCACGGCCGCGAGCCTCGTGACGGGGCGCACGAAGAACGTCGGCGTGATCACGCCTTTCATCAACCGCTGGTTCTTCGCCGAGGTGCTCGAGGGTATCGAGGGCGCTCTGATCCAGGCGGGCTACGACCTCACGCTGTTCCGCCTCCCGGTCGAACCGGACCAGCGCAGCAGACTGTTCCGCTATTTCCTCGTGCGCAAGCGCGTCGACGCGATCATCTGCCTGGGAGTCGAGCTGACGCCGAGCGAAGTGGAGCTGATCCATACGCTGCGCCGGCCCGCCGTGGGCATCGGCGGCGCCATCCCCGGCATGACGACGATGAGCATCGACGACGAACGGGCGAGCGGCCTCGCGACACGCCACCTCATCGGTCTCGGTCATACCCGCATCGTGACCATCGGCGGCGACCTCGACGCGCAGTTGGACTTCCAGGTGCATGCCCGCCGGTTGGCCGGCTTCCGCGCGGCGATGGATGCCGCGGGGCTCGGGCACGACGACGACTTCCGGTCGTCCACATTCAGCGTGCCCGGCGGCTATCAGGCCGCCCTCGACCTGCTCGCCGACCCGGAGTCCCGGCCGACCGCGATCGTCGCCGGGTGCGACGAGATCGCGATCGGCGCGATCACGGCCGCACGGCAGCTCGGCATCGTGGTGCCGTCGGCGCTCTCGATCGTCGGAATCGACGATCACCCCTACGCGGAGATGTTCGGGTTGACGACGGTGCGGCAGCGCCCGGGCGAGCAGGGTGGGCTGGCGGTCGATCTGGTGATGCAAGCGATGACCGATGACGGTGGCGACCCGCAGCCGCGTGCGATCAACGTCCCCATCGACCTCGTGGTGCGGTCGAGCACCACCGCACCACCCGCGTGACGCTCAGGTGACGTCGCGGCGCCACGTCGTCGCCGCGCCGATACCGCCGATCAGCACGGCGTAGCCAGCCAGCACGAGCCCGCCCTGCCACCACTCGAGCGGCGCTGCGCCGCCGCCCACCCCGGCGAAGACACCGAAGAAGCTCGCTCCGACGAGCGCGTCGCCCGCCGCACCCGGTATGAATCGCGCGACATCGCCTAGCCACCCGGCGAAGGCCGCGGCGGTGCGCAGGATCGGTTCGACGAACTGCGTGAACGCGATGATCGTCACGATCGACCCGATCTGGCTCGGGATGAGCACGCCGAGCGCGACCCCGACGAGCCCCCACAAGCCCATCGCGAGCACGATGCGCCCGAGCATGAGCCAGGTGTCGCCGTCGCCGAGCAGGGTCTCCTGACCCGTCGCGGCGAGCACGGGCGCCCCGAGGCCGACGGAGGCGGCGAGCGAGACGACGCCGAAGACCGCGCCGACGGCGAGCCCGGCGACGGCCTTGGCGGCGAGCACGACCGACCGATTCGGCGTCGCGAGGAACACGGTGCCGAGGGTGCGGTGGCGCACCTCCGACGTGATCGACATGGCGCCGAAGATGACCGGGAAGACATATCCCGTCGCCGTCGCCATGCTGTAGACGAGCGGAGCGAGGAAGTCGTCGGGGATCGACATCCCCGCGTCTTCGGGCGTGATGCTCAGAAAGAAGCCGATCGCGGCGGCCGAGAAGCCGACATAGCCGAACAGGATGAGGGCGAGCACCCACCACAAGCGGGTGGTGCGGATCTTGCCGAACTCGGCCGACGCGGCGCGCACGAAGCTCATCGCTGCCTCCCCCCTTCGGCGGCGCGCTCCGGATCGGCGACGAGCGCGAGGAACTCATCCTCGAGGCCGGTGCCGGATGCCGCGAGGGCACTCAGCGCGACCCCGGCGGCGAGCGCGATGCGCCCCACCTCGACGGGAGGGAGATCGACGGCGACGCCGTCCGGCCCGACGCGCGTCTCGTGCCCGGCCGCCGCCAGCGCGGCGGTGAGCGCGGCCCGATCGGGAGCGTCGACGACGCTTCCGATCGCGGCGGTCGTGCCTTCGAGAGCGCTGAGGGTGCCGACGTATCGCAGCCTGCCGCCGGCGATGACGACGACGTCATCCACGGTCTGCTGCACTTCGCTCAGCAGGTGCGAGCTCACCAGGATCGTGCGGCCCTCGTCGGCGAGCGCCCTAAGGAAGGAGCGGATCCAGCGGATGCCTTCGGGGTCGAGCCCGTTGATCGGCTCGTCGAGCACGAGCACGCCGGGGTCGCCGAGCAGCGCCGTCGCGAGCCCGAGCCGCTGCCGCATCCCCATCGAGTAGCCGCCCACCCGGCGGTCGGCGTAGGGCGACATGCCCGTCTGTTCGAGCACCGCGGTGACGCGCTCGCGCGGAATGCCGGCCGCCGCCGCGGTCACGGCGAGGTGGCCACGACCCGAGCGTCCGGGGTGGAACGCGGCGTCGAGGGAGGCTCCGACGGCGCGCATCGGGTCGTCGAGGTCGCGATACGCCTTGCCGCCGATGGTCGCCGCGCCGCTCGTCGTCGCGACCAGGCCCAGCAGCATCCGCAGGCTCGTGGTCTTGCCCGCCCCGTTCGGGCCGAGGAACCCCGTCACCCTGCCGGGTTCGACGGTGAAGTCGAGGTCATCGACGGCGGCCACCGAGCCGAAGTGTTTCGTCACCCGGTCGAAAACGAGGGTCTGTCCGATACTCATGACACCCAAACTATCGAGCGGGCCGGTCGGGGGAATCCCCTTCCGGGGGGAGAGCGATCGATCCGGTGAAGGCACTCGCTCGCTGCTCCGCCTCGCGGGATCCGGAGAACATGCCCTCGTGCTCCTTCGGCACGCGCGACTTTCGCGTGCGGGGCGCACCCGGCTCGACCATCACGACGCGCGTTCTCGGCAGAGATTCCGGATGCCGGTCGCGCACCCAGGCGACCATCTCTTCGCGCACATTGCAGCGCAGATCCCACAGCGCAGGCGCATCCTGGGCCGTGACGACGATCCGCACGCGCACCCGATCGTCGGTCGCGCCGGTTACCTGCAACGCCGACGCGCGTTGATCCCACAGCGGCTCCGCCGCGAGCACCTCGGCGAGGTGTTCGCGCATCGCGTCGACGGGAACCTGCCAGTCGACATCGAGTTCGACGGTGCCGAGGATCTCGGAACTGCGCCGGGTCCAGTTCTCGAACGGCGTTGTCGTGAAGTACGTCGACGGCAGCACCAGGCGGCGGTCATCCCAGAGGTGCACGACGATGTAGGTGAGGGTGATCTCCTGGATGCGCCCCCACTCGCCCTCGACGACGACGACATCGTCGATCCGGATCGCGTCAGAGAATGCGAGTTGCACGCCCGCGACGACGTTGCCGAGCGTCGACTGCGCGGCGATGCCGACGACGACGCTCAGCAGCCCGGCGGAAGCGAGCAGTCCGGCCCCGATCCCGCTCACGCCGGGAAAGGTCACGAGCACCGCCCCCACCGTGATCACGACGATGACGGCGAGCGTCACGCGTCGCAGGATCGCGATCTGCGTGTGCACCCGACGTGCGATCCGGTTGTCGACGACTTCGGTGGGGTAGCGGCGCAACGTGCGGCTGAAGAAGAACCCGGCGAGCCCGGCGAGCAGCCATCCCGCCGCGACGATGCCCAGGATGCCGAGCGCGTGCAGAATGCCGTCTCGCCACGGCGCGAGGTCCGGCGGCAGCGCCGTGGCGGCGACCGCGGCGAGGGCCGCCACGAGCACGAGCGCGCGGAACGGCCGCCTCAACCGGCCGAGGAGGGCACGGTCCCATTCCCCGCGCCGCGCGGCGAACCGCAGCGGGAGGGTGACGAGCGCCACGACGATCACGCCCATCACGAGAGCGACGACGAGAGTCGCGGCGAACACGGGCCACGGACCCCATCCGGTCATCCATTCGGGCATTGCGGCCTTCCGTTCGACGTCCCTCCACGCTACTCACCGTGGCGGGGAAGGCCGTTCAGGCGGTCAGCGCGACGGTGAGGGTGGATGCGACGAGCACGACCGTGACGGGCAGCCAGATCGCACGCTCCAGGGAGCTTCGGCTGATCGCGTTCAGCACGGCGGCGATCGCGAGGAGCCCGACGACGACCCAGATGGCGACCGGCAGCCAGGCATCCGGAAGCGGAGCCCAGACCGAAATGCCCCCGAGCCGGCCCACGATGAGGGCGACGCCCGTCCAGATCGCGGCGGCGACGACGCTCGAGATCCGCAGCCGCGCGGGAAGCACGCCGGGTGCCTGCCCGCCGTAGGCCGCGCGGCCCCACGGGGCGCCGGCCGCGAGGGCGAGCTGGAAGGCGACGAGGCCTGCGAACACCGCCACGGCGACGAGCGCGGCGGCGAGCGAGAGGGTCACGGTTCGATCATGGCAGCCCGCCGCGCCCGGATAGAATCGACCACGATGATCGACTCGGTTGAGAACGCCACCACCACTCCCGAGCGAGAGCAGCCGTACGCGGCGCTCGGACTGAAAGCGGATGAGTATCAGCGCATCCGCGACATTCTCGGCCGCCGCCCCACGTCGGGCGAGCTCGCGATGTATTCGGTCATGTGGAGCGAGCACTGCTCCTACAAGTCGAGCAAGGTGCATCTGCGGCAGTTCGGCGCGAAGGTCTCGGACGACATGAAGAAGAACCTCATGGTCGGCATGGGCGAGAACGCGGGCGTCGTCGACATCGGCGAAGGCTGGGCGGTCACCTTCAAGATCGAGAGCCACAACCACCCGTCGTACATCGAGCCGTTCCAGGGCGCCGCGACGGGCGTCGGCGGCATCGTGCGCGACATCATCTCGATGGGCGCGCGCCCGGTCGCCGTCATGGATGCCTTGCGCTTCGGCGCGATCGACCACCACGACACCGCCCGCGTCGTTCCGGGCGTCGTCTCGGGTATCTCGTTCTACGCGAACTGCCTCGGGCTGCCCAATATCGGCGGCGAGACGTGGTTCGATCCGGTGTATCAGGCCAACCCGCTCGTCAACGCGCTCGCGGTCGGCGTGCTGCGCCACGAAGACCTGCACCTCGCCAACGCGCGCGGCGCCGGCAACAAGGTCGTGCTGTTCGGGGCCCGCACCGGCGGCGACGGCATCGGCGGGGCATCCATCCTCGCCTCCGACACCTTCTCGGAAGGCGGCCCGACGAAGCGCCCCGCCGTGCAGGTGGGCGACCCGTTCGCCGAGAAGGTGCTCATCGAGTGCTGTCTCGAACTGTTCGCGGGTGACCTCGTCGAAGGCATCCAGGATCTCGGTGCCGCCGGTATCTCGTGCGCCACGTCGGAGCTCGCCTCCAACGGCGACGGCGGCATGGCGATCGAGTTGGATGCCGTGCTGCTGCGCGACTCGACGCTGAGTCCCGAAGAGATCCTGATGAGCGAGAGCCAGGAGCGCATGATGGCGATCGTGCACCCCGACAAGCTCGCGGGCTTCCTCGCGGTGACGGGCAAGTGGGATGTCGAGACGAGCGTGCTCGGTGAGGTCAACGACTCCGGCCGCCTCACCATCACCTGGCGCGGCGAGACGATCGTGGATGTCGACCCTCGCACGGTCGCGGTCGACGGCCCGGTCTACGACCGACCCATGTCGCGGCCGGCATGGATCGATGCGCTCAACGCCGACACGGCATCCGCGCTGCCCCGGCCCTCGTCGGGCGACGAGCTGCGAAGCGACGTGTTGCGGCTCCTCGGCAGCGCCAACCTCGCCGACAAGAGCTGGATCACCAATCAGTACGACAGGTACGTGCTCGGCAACACCGCGCTTTCCTACCCCGACGACGGCGGCATGGTGCGCGTCGACGAGACGAGCGGACTCGGCTTCGCGGTGGCGACGGATGCCAACGGCCGCTACTGCTACCTCGACCCGTATCAGGGGGCGCGGCTGGCTCTCGCCGAGTCGTACCGCAACGTCGCCGTCACCGGCGCGACCCCGGTCGCGGTCTCGGACTGCCTCAACTTCGGCAGCCCGGAGAACCCCGAGGTGATGTGGCAGTTCGAACGCGCCGTCACGGGCCTCGCCGACGGCTGCCTCGAGATCGGCATCCCGGTGACGGGCGGCAACGTCTCGTTCTACAACCAGACCGGCGAGGTGCCGATCCACCCGACGCCCGTCGTCGCGGTGCTCGGCGTCATCGACGACGTCGCCCGCCGCGTGCCGTCGGGCTGGCAGGATGCCGGCGACAACCTGTACCTGCTCGGCTCGACGTCGCTCGAACTCGACGGTTCCGCGTGGGCGGGCGTCATCCACGGCCACCTCGGCGGTCGCCCGCCCGCCGTCGACCTGGGCCGCGAGAAGGAGCTCGGCGAGCTGCTCGCGGCCGCCGCGCACGAGGGGCTGCTCAACGCGGCGCACGACCTCGCCGACGGCGGACTCGCGACGACGCTCACCGACGCGGTGCTGCGGTTCGGCGTCGGGGCGCGGGTGTTCCTCGACGAGCTGCTCGAGCGCGACGGCATCGACGCCGCGACCGCGTTGTTCTCGGAGTCGACGGGTCGCGTGCTCGTCGCCGTGCCGCGCGAAGAGGACGTGAAGTTCATGCGCCTCTGCGAGGGCCGCGGCTACCCGGTGCTGCGCATCGGCGTCACCGACACCGGAGGGGCGCTCGAAGTGCAAGACCAGTTCACGATCCCCCTCGAGGAGCTGCGGTCGACGTCTCGCGGCACCCTCGCCGCCCATTTCGGCCCCGTCGTCGGCTACCCCGCCCTCACCGCTGGTTGAGTAGCGCCGCCCGCACGGCGACGCGTATCGAAACCCACCCCGAGTAACCCGCTGGTGTGGTTTCGATACGCGAGCCGCTGGCGCGGCACGCTACTCAACCAGCGGGTGTGAGGGGAAAGTCGACTCCTGACCACTGTTCGGCGAGCTCCCACAAGCGGGCGCCGAACTCGGGGGAGGCGCTCGACGCGACGGCGGGACCGACCACGGGAGCGCCACGCAACCCGAACATGTCGCTGGGACCATAGAACTCGCCCGATTCGGCATCCGGATCGATCGCCGCGCGCACCACCGGCCACGCCCCGTGGTCTTTGCCTTGCCCAGCCGGTGCCGAGAGGTATCCGCCGAGACGCACCCACCACGGGGAGTCGGTGATCACACGGGGTCGCTTCTGGCTGAGCTCGTTGACGGCGTACCCGGGATGCGCGAGCAATGACCTCCGGGAATCCCCCGCTGCGCGAAGCCGCCGGTCGAGTTCGAAGGCGAAGCCGTGCACCGCGTGCTTCGAGAACGCGTACGCGCGGAACGGCCGATATCGGCGCTCCGACATGAGGTCGTCGGGGTCGAGACGCACCATCTTCGTCGAATACGACCCCAGACCGACGACGCGGTCGCGCAACACGGGGAAGAGCAACGCGGTGAGGGCGAAATGCCCGACGAAGTTGCCCCCGACGAGCAACTCGAGCCCGTCATCCGTCGTTCTGCGCCGCGGCGGAGAGAACACCAGACCGGCGTTGTTGACGAGCACGTCGGCCCCACCGAGGTCGGCGATCGCCACCGCCGTCTGGCGCACGGAGGCGATCGAGGTGAGATCGAACGGCACGTGCGTCACGTCGGCGTCCGGCACGTGAGACCGAATGGATGCGATCGCCTCGGCTGCCTTGGGAGCGTGACGTGCGGCGATGATCACCCGGGCGCCAGCGCGGGCAACCTGCTCGGCCACCCAATACCCGATCCCCGTGCTGCCTCCGGTGACGACGATCGTGCGTCCCGCTTGCGGAGGCAGGATGCGCGGGTCCCAGGTCACGTGGTGGAGATCGTTCCGGTGGATGCGATCTGCTCGTGGTGGTGGATGACCTCGGCGACGACGAAGTTGAACCACTTCTCGGCGAACGCCGGATCCAGTTGCGCCTCGATCGCGAGCGCCTTGAGCCGTGCCGTCTGCACGCGCTCGCGCTCGGGGTCCGACGCCGGCAAGCCGCGCTGCGCTTTGAGCCGGCCGACTCGCTGTGTCGCCTTGAACCGTTCGGCGAGCAAATGCGTGAGCGCGGCGTCGATGTTGTCGATGCTCTGCCGCAGCTCGGCGAGCTCCGTGCGGGTCTCGTCGTCCATCTCGGCCATGCGCGACAGCCTACCGAGCCACTACGTTGTCGCCATGTCTTCACGTGTCACGAGCCGCTTCGACGCGCCCGGCTGGCGTCTCGCCGGCTCGATCCTCTCCTGGGCGATGTTCGCCTTCTTCTTCCTCGGCCTCTACCAGAGCGCCGCCGTCGTCATCGGGCTCGGCGGATTCTGTGCGTCGGGTGGGGCCTACGTCATCGAGACGGAGTGCCCCGAGGCGGTCGTCGTCTTCGCACCGATCGGCATCTTCGGCATGTTCGCCGCCGCCGGTATCGCCCTCGTCGTCACCCGCAGTTTCGGGGTGTCGCTCATCGCGTGGGCCTGGCCGATCTTGTTCGTCGGACTCGGCATCCAGTTCATCCTCGGAGCTGCCGCGGGCGTCGGCGTCATCAGCAACATCATCGTCGGGGTGTTGTTCATCGCGATGGGCCTCGGTCCGGTGTGGTTCCTGGTCAGCAGCAAGGCCCTCGCCCCCACGCTCGTCGGATCGGTGAACATCGCGGGGGCTCGATTCCAGTACGAGGGCAAGGCGAGCCGCTACTTCGGCCTCACCCCGACCGAAGCCGACGAAGTCACGACCCCCGCCGCGGTCGACTGGGTGATCTCGTTCGGGCTGTGGATCGTGTCGGTGGCACTCGGCTCGTGGCTCTCAGTCACGGCGTTCAACGCTCTCGCGACGTCGACCTGATTCCGCCGCGGTGGCCCGACGGGGAGCAGCGTACGCTTCTGCGCATGACCCCGGAGGAGCTCGCCGACCTCGCTCATCTGCGTCGGGCCCGCGACCTCATCGACCGTGACTACGCGCGACCGCTCGACGTGCCCGAGCTGGCGCAACGGGCGCTCATGTCGCCCTCGCATTTCGCCCGCCGGTTTCGCGCCGCCTACGGCGAGACGCCGTACTCGTACCTCATGACCCGGCGCATTGAGCGGGCGCAGGATCTGCTGCGCCGCGGGGAGCTCTCGGTGACCGACGTGTGCCTCGCGGTCGGCTGTACCTCGCTCGGGTCGTTCAGCTCGCGCTTCACCGAAATCGTCGGGATGACGCCATCCGCCTATCGCGCGCTCGATCATTCGGGGTGGCAGAGCCTGCCGCCGAAGACCGTCATGGTGGGCACCCGCCCGTCGCGGCAATCTCGGCCGGCGCAGCCGAGCAGGATTCGAGAAGCGGTGGATGCCGCGCGTCCGTAGCGTGTCGGACATGACGATTTCCGTTTCCCATTTCCCCGTTCACGCCCCCGACGTCGACGCTGCGGTGGCCTTCTACCGCGACGCCCTCGGCCTCGAGGTGGTCAACGACGTGCCCTACGGCGAGTTCCGCTGGGTGACCCTCGCGACGCCGGGCTCGAGCGTCGGCCAGATCGTGATCAGCCAGCCGCACGCCGGCCGCAGCGAGCAGGAGGGCGACCAGATCGCATCCCTCGTCGCCCTCGGCGCGTTCGGCCCGATCGTGTTCGACACCTCCGATCTCGACGCGGCCTTCGAGAAGGCGCGCGCGTCGGGTCTCGGCGAGGTGCTGCAGGAGCCACTGGATCAGGGATGGGGTGTGCGCGACTGCGCTTTCCGCGACCCCGCCGGCAACATGATCCGCATCGGCGCGCGCTCCGCTGCCTGACCCTGCTCACAACACGGGCGAGTACGGGCAACACGGGCGTCCGCGCTCGCCCCTGTTGTCCGTACTCGCCCGACTCGCGGCGCGGGGTCAGCCGATGAGGTCGTGGCGCACGACGATGGCGTCGCGGGCGGGGCCGACGCCGATCGCCGAGATGCGGGAGCCGCTGATCTTCTCGAGGGCGAGCACGTAGTCTTGCGCGTTCTTCGGCAGGTCGTCGAACGTGCGTGCTCCGGTGATGTCCTCGGTCCAGCCGGGGAAGGTCTCGTAGATCGGGGTGGCGTGGTGGAAGTCGCTCTGGCTGACCGGCAGCTCGTCGAACCGCACCCCGTCGACGTCGTAGGCGACGCACACCGGAATCGACGTCAGGCCCGTGAGGATGTCGAGCTTCGTGAGCACGAAATCGGTGACACCGTTGATGCGCGCCGAGTAGCGCGCGATCGGCGCGTCGTACCAGCCGACCCGCCGCGGTCGCCCGGTCGTCGTGCCGAACTCGTGCCCGGTGGTGCGCAGGAACTCCCCCGACTCGTCGAACAGCTCCGTCGGGAACGGACCCGATCCGACGCGCGTCGTGTAGGCCTTGACGATGCCGATGATCCGCTCGAGCCGGGCCGGCCCGATGCCCGAACCGGTGGCGGCGCCGCCCGCCGTCGCCGAGGAGGAGGTGACGAACGGGTAGGTTCCGTGGTCGACATCCAGCATCGTCGCCTGGCCGCCCTCGAACAGCACCGTCTTGCCGGCTTCGAGGGCCTGGTGCAGCAGCAGCGACGTGTCGGCGACCATCGGGCGCAGCCGCTCCGCGTACGACAGCAGCTCGTCGACGATCTCGTTCACGAGGATCGCGCGCCGGTTGTAGACCTTCACGAGCAGGTGGTTCTTCTGGTGGAGGGCGCCTTCGACCTTCTGGCGCAGGATGTTCTCGTCGAACAGGTCTTGAACGCGGATGCCGACTCGGTTGATCTTGTCGGCGTACGCCGGTCCGATGCCGCGGCCGGTCGTGCCGATCTGGCGTTTGCCGAGGAACCGCTCGGTGACTTTGTCGATCGTGCGGTGGTAGGAGGTGATGACGTGGGCGTTCGCGCTGACCACGAGCCTGCTGACGTCCAGGCCGCGCGCGTGGAGAGCGTCGAGCTCTTCGAAGAGCACCTCGATGTCGACGACGACGCCGTTCGCGATGACCGGCACGACTCCCGGGGTGAGGATGCCGGACGGCAGCAGGTGCAAGGCGTACTTCTCGTCGCCGATGACGACGGTGTGGCCGGCGTTGTTGCCGCCGTTGAACTTGACGACGTAGTCGAGCCGGCTGGAGAGCAGGTCGGTCGCCTTGCCCTTGCCTTCGTCACCCCATTGGGCGCCGATGATCACGATGGCGGGCATGCGGGAACTCCCTAGAAAGTTTCGGAGGGATTACACCCCATCCTATTCCGAAGACCCGACGTCCCGGGTGACCGCAGCGACCGGTCGCTCAGGCGACGCCGCCGCGCCGCGAGCGCACGAGCAGCACCCCGAAACCGGCAGCAGCGGCGAGCGCGACCCCAGTCGCCGCCACCCCGACCGCCTCGTCGGTCTCCGCGGTCTCGCCCGTCGCGACGGAGGCCGACACCGCCATCGAGCGCTCGGAGGGGCGGGTGCTCACGGCGACCGTCTGCAGCGGCGCGACCGCGGGCGTGGCGACGGCTGCTACCGGCGCGGGGTCCGCGGGAGCGGGAGCGGCAGGCGCGGCAGGCGCAGGGGCAGTCTCAGGGGCAGGCGCGGCGGGGGCGGGTTCAGGTGCCGGCGCGGCGGGAGCAGGCGGTTTCGGTTCCGGAGCAGGTGCGACCGGAGCGCCGTCGCCGTTCCAGCCTTCGCCGTCCCAGCCGCCGTCGTTCCCACCCTCGCCGTCCCAACCGGTGCCATCCGAACCGTCGTCATCCCAGCCGCCGCCCCCCGCGTCGTCCCGGTCGTCGTGACTGCCGTCGTAGCTGCCGCCGTCGTCCCAGCCCCCGCCATCCGGCCCGTGCGCGAGCGCGGGAGCCGCAGCGGCTCCGGCCACCGCCATCCCGATCGCGAGCGCCGTCACCGTCGGGGCGAGCGCTCGCGCGCGCCGACTCCGACTCATCCGCACATGCTTTCCCACGAGCGACCTCCCCCGTCAGTTCGTGAAACCGTTCTCGACGCTACGCCCGAATCATCCGGTGGTCACCCCTGTTCGGGGGTCATGCCGCGAATGCCCAGCAGCCTCCCGGGTTCGGCGTTCGATGCGTTCGATCGCCTCCGGCACCGTCTCGCCCGACCACAGTTCGACCGGGAAGGCCCCGAGCAGGGGGCGCGGATCCCATACGGGCGCCGCCGCCCCGCCCCGCTCGCGGGCCTCGTCGACGCTGCCGGCGACGACGTCATCCGGATCCCGCCCCGTCCCGAGGTAGTAGTCCTCGTACTTGAACGGCGGCTCGGCGGTCGCGCGCACCGCCCGCGCCGGCACCCCGAGCGCCTCGGCGACGATGACCGCGTGCAGTGACGAGCCGACGACGAGACTGCTGCCGGCGATCGTGCGCAGCACCCGGGCCAGCGGAGCGCGCGGTGACAGGATGCCGCGGCGATCCCGCACGTCGACGAGCTCGTTGAGGTTGGGCATCACCGTCACCCCGCGGCGGCGGGCGGGCTCGACCAGCAGGTCAGGGCGCAGTCCGCCGAGCAGGAGCGCGGGGTCGCCCCCCGCGACGACTCCCGGATAGCCGCGGGCCGTGCGCGGGCCGCGGACGGCGCGCACGTCGAGCCCGTCGGGCGGCGGCCCGGCTTTGACGTTGCGGCCCGCACCCCACACGACGTCACCCGGGCGCGCGAAGTGCAACACCGACCCGATGGCGAGCAGCCGACGGCGGCGGGTCGCGGGACCGAGCCCGAGCTGGGCCACGAGTTCGCGCACGATGAGCGGTCCGAGCAGGTCTCCGAAGTTGCCGACCGGGCGCGACACGAGGCTCGGGCGGCCCCGACGCCCCGTGGCGCGCACCGGATTCCACGCTGCGACATCGACTCCCGCGACGTCGACGAGTTCGAGCTGTCCGTCGCGGCGGGTCACCCGCCGGCTCCCGCCTGGTCGGCGGACAGGGGCTCCCCATCGAACCCGGCCGCGGCAGGTGCCTCGGCCCCCGTCGGTTCGATCGTCGCATCCTGCGGATCCACCAGCCCGAGGTCACCACGCTCTCGGTCGCGAACGCGCACCTCGCCGTGGCGATTGCCGTTCCCATCGAGCGCATCGGGGCGGTCGCAGCTGCCGGTGTTCCACGCCACGACGATCGAGTTGGTCATCGGCATCTCGCAGTTGGAGACATATCCGACGATGTTGCGGTCGAAGACGAGACCGTCGAGCAGGTCGACCATGACCGACCCGTCGAGCATCGTGTTGTTGCGCACGACGACATCCGTGATCGTCGTCACGTCGCGCAGGTCGAAGGCGGTGCCGCCGCTGCAGCGCTCGGTCTCGACGGCGCAGCCCTGGATCTGGTTGGCCTCGATGAGAACGTCACGGATGCCCTCATCGCCCCCCGGCGAGAAGATCACGCCCGCGTTGTCGCAATTGCCCAGGTAGTTGCCGCGCAGCACGAGCTGCGAACTGTCGAAGATCTGGACGCAGTCGGAGTGCACGTCGCTGCCGGGCCCCTGCCCGAAGCCACGCACCGTGGAGTTCTCGATCGTCACGTTCTGCGCGCCGGCGATCTGGATGCCATCGATCGATGTGCCGTTCTCGATCACCGAGTCGCGGATCGTCACATCGGAGGCGTGCACGAACATGCCCGACCCGTCGAGGTGGATGTCGTCGAGCACGGTGCCCGTCGCGGCGTCGTCGAGGTAGACCCCTCCGGTGAACGTCACCCCCCGCCACGATGTCGCGGGCAGGTTGAGCGCCAGCTTGCCGAGCACGACGTCGGCATCCTCCGCCGGCTCGATCGCGACCTGCTGCGTGCGGGCGATCGCCTGCGACTCGCCCCCCAGTTCGAGGTCGCCGTAGTCGCCGGTGGCGAGCAGCACCGTCCCGCCGTCGGCCCCCGAGATGGCGTCCGGGAGCGCGCACGGCTGGGCTTCGGTGCATGACGATCCGCCCCCGTCGACGGCGGCGTAACGCGTCGGGCCGGGCCGTTCGGCGGGCGGTTCGGGCTGTGGAGCGCACCCCGCGAGGATGGCGAAAGCGAGAGTCGCCGGCAGGGCGGCGAGAAGAGCAGTGCGGTTCATCGGGACCTCCTCGCGCGCGCGACGACATGAATAATGCGCGCCGCGTCGCGTCGGTATGCGGGAATGAGCAGGGCGGCGGCGAACACCGCGGCCCCGGCGAGTGCACCGGCGGCGAGCGCCGCGACCGGCGTCGCGGCAAGCAGCGTCGAGACCCCGGCCGCTGCCGCGAACGCGAACGGCGCGAGAATCACCGGCCGCAGTACGGGGAGGAACACGTCGGATGCCGTCACGAAGGTGCCGCGAATCGCGAGCAGGAAACCGGGCACGAGCAACGCGCACGACACGAGGCCGTAGAGCAGGGCGAGGCCATGCACTCCGTTCCACATCAAGCCCACGACGAAGGCGGCGATGACGAGGGGTTTCGTCGCCGCGAAGTAGATCAGCTGGCGGTGCGCGCGGCCGAGCGATACGTAGAGCCAGCCCGACACGTTGCCGAGTGCCTGGGCCGCCCCAGCGATCGCGAGCAGGGCGAAGATGGGGGCCGCGGCCGTCCAGGCGTCGCCGAGCAGCACGAGCACGAGCGGCCCGGCGAGCGCGGCGAGCAGCGCGAACGTCGGAATGGCGGCGTAGGCGATCACGAGCATCGCGGCCCGCACGTAGCGGCGGTAGGCGTCTCGATCGTCCCGCAGCCGCGACAGCACCGGCAGCCCGACGCGGGCGAGCGGCCCGTTCAGCTGACTGATCGGCAGCATGAGCAGCGCGTAGGCGCGACTGTAGACCCCGAGCACGGCGGGCCCGAGCGCGCGTCCGATGAGCACATTGTCGAGGTTGCGGGCCGCGTAGTTGAGCAGCTCGACGCCGAAGATGCTGCCCCCCGTGCCGATGACGGGGCGCAGTTCGCGCCAGGGTCGGGCGCGCGCGAGCGGCGGGCGGCGGATGATGACGAAACCGACGAGCCGCACGAGCGCCGAGATCGCGGGCAGCAGCACGAGCGACCAGACGCCGGCGCCGAGCGCGGCCGCGCAGATCGCGGCGGCGACTCCGACGACGGCGGCGACGATCTCGACGAGCGCGATCGTGCCAAAACGGAGGTCGCGCTGCAGCGCCGCTTGGAGCGGCATGGCGACGCTGTTGACGAGCACGAGCGGCGCGAGCGCGAGGGTCAGGCCGATGAGCCGCTCGTCACCGTACAGCAGGGCGACGAGCGGAGCGGATGCCGCGGCGAGTCCGCCGGCGAGGATGCCGAGGGCGAGCGAGAAGCGGTGGATGGCGGCCCACATCGCGGCGTCGATTTCGCGCAGCCGCACGATCGCCCCGCTCAGCCCGAACTCGCGGATGAGGTCGGCGACCCCGACGATCGCCATGACCATCGCGATCAGGCCGAAGTCGGCGGGGGCGAGCAGGCGCGCGAGCACGACCGTCGAGACGAGCTGCAGCGCCGTGCGCGACCACTGCGCGCCGACGGTCACGAGGGTGCCGCGGCTGGCGCGGTGGGCGAGATCCGGCGTCGCGGTCATCGTCGGGGCAGTCGTCGGCGGCCCGGTCATCGGCGGCTCTGTCGATCGCCCCGTCATCGGCGGCTCGTCTCGTCGCGGTCCCAGGCCTCGTCGGCGACCCGGAGTTTGCGTTCGGCGAGCGCGGCGGTGCGCAATTGCACCGCGACGTAGATCAGGAACGGGCCCCACAGAGCGGGGCGCACGGCGACAGTGCCGACGAGCTCCCCCAGCGATGCGCCACGGGTCGGGGCGTGTCCGGCCAGTCCCGCCCGCTGCAGTTGGCGGTTTCCCGCCGCAATCCGGGCGCCGCGGGCGAGCAGGGCTCCCAGGGTGCGCGGGGGCCGCACGACGAACTCCGCGTCGGCGACGGTGGCCCGCTCGGCAGGACCGAACAGCCCCTGCACGAAGCGGTCGTCGCCGATCACCGGCGGGAAGGTGCCGAAGCGGCGGCGGCCTCCAGCCGACAGCACGTAGACGCCGGATCCGATGTGGCCGCGCCGACGGAACGAACTGACGTCCCACACCGCGTAGTACGCCCGCACCGGCCACGTCGCGCCGCTCAGGTCGAGCCGAAGCCGCGGCGAGGCGACGAGCTCCGGCCCGTCACGCAGTCGATCGGCGACAGCGAGCAGGTCACGGGCGTCGATCTCGATGTCGGCATCGACGTAGGCGCGCGGGAACAGTGAGGCGGCATCGTCACCGGCATCGAGGGCCGCGACCTTCGAGCCCTCCGCCAGTTCGATGACGCGCACCCCGGCTGCCCGCGCGACGTCGGCCGTGGCATCCGAGCACCCGTTGGCGACCACGATGATCTCGAGCCGTGCGTCGGCGAGGCTCGCCAGCAGCCGCGGCAGCACGCGCTCTTCGTTGTGGGCCGGGATCACGACACTCATCTCGGGGCTCATGCCGGCTCCACCTCGCGTTCGCGGACGCGCCGCGCGCGCCGCTCCGCCCAGCGCGGCAGGCGTTCGCCGGCGAGCGCCCACGACCCTGCCGCGAGCAACAGGAAGAACGTGAGAAGGGTCTGGATGAACGAGAAGCCGTCGAAGAAGAACAGCGCCACGACGTAACCGGAGATCGACACCGCGACCGCCGCCGCGAGGTCGCGGCGCTCATCGGGCGCGACCCCGCCGATCCGCTCGGCGGGCCACCGCGAGAACAGCGCAAGTCGCACGGCGGGCACGAGCAGCAGCACGGTCACGCCGAGCACGCCGATCGCGCCGGATTCCAGCAGCGTCGACAGGTACTGGTTGTCGAGGATGAAGGCGTTCGCGTCGGGGCCCATCGTCACCCGGCTGCCGAGTCCGCTTCCGGTGAACGGCTGCGACGCCGCTTGCTCGAGGCTCGGCCCGAGGTCGGCGAGCCGGCCCGAGCCGGTCCATCCCGGGGAGGTCATCTGCGACTCGATGAGCGCCTGCGGGTCGAGCAGCTCGGTGATCATCGCGAGCACGTTGCGCGCCGAGACCAGGAGCGCTGCACAGACCGCGACGGCGCCGTAGAGCGCCACTTTGGGCAGGAGCCGGGGGCGCAGCAGCACCGCGATGACGAGCATGACGGCGAGCGAGACGAACGCCGTTCGCGACACCGCCGACACCATCCCGAGCCCGATGAGCATCGTGCAGCCCATCCAGAGGAACTCCCGCGACACCGGGTTGCGCGGCCAATTCGCGTGCCGGGCGAGGTAGATGCCGAGCGGGATCAGCATGCACAGGAACACCGCGAGGGCGATCGGATGCTGCGCCGAGGCGAACGCGCGCGCGGTGCCTTCCTTGACGAACAGCGACTCCTCTTCGGAGAGCCGCTGGAGCGGCAACGCGGAGAAGAATTCGAGGAACCCGTTCTGCCGCGTGACCCGCTCGACGGTCGCCAGCGCACCGACGAGCGCACCGCATCCGACCGTCACCATGAGGGTGAATCGCATGATCGCCCGTGAGCGGAAGATCTGTCTCGCCACGACGAAGACGGCGCAGATCACGAGCAGGCTGAACAGGCTGATGACGGCGTTCGGGGCGAGCCCGAGGTCGACGAGTCCCGGCACGTTGAGGGCGATCGACAAGAGCTGGGTGGCGAAGAAGAACGCGACGGGTCCGCCGAACTCGAGCCGGCGCCAGCGGAATGCCGGGTCGAGCAAGAGCGCCAGCACGACGATCACCAGCAGGAGCACGACGACGATGCGGTAGGGCTCGGCGGCGAACGGCAGGCTCACCGGGAGGGTGTACCGACGCGCCGGGACGAGGCAGATCACGACGACGAGCGCGATCACGGCGCCCGGCCAGCTGAAGATCGCGGCGCGGAACAGGTAGAGGCACGCGACGAGGCCGATGAGCGCTCCCGCGGCGAGCGGGTCGCCGAAGAGGATGCCCGCGCCCGCCGCAATCAGCAGCAGCGCCGTGCCGACGATCGCCCGGACGCGCCGTTCGGCGCCCGAGTCGTCGACGCCGGTTCGCGTGCTCACCGGTGCGCCGGCTGGCCCGTCCAATCGGCCCCCGCGATCGGAGCCGGTTGCTGGCCGTGCTGGTGGGGCTGCGGCTGGTAGGGCTGCGGGTGTTGAGCCTGCTGCGCTTGCGGCTGGGGTGCCGGCCGATAGGCGACCTGCGCCGCGGCGGCGGGAGCCGGCGCCAGCACGGGAGCCGGTCCGGTCATCCCGTTCGAGGCTGACCGCGGCGACGGGATCGGCTCGCGCGCCGGCGACACCGTCGCGGATTCGCGGCGCCCAGCCTGAGCGTTGTCGACCGCGAAGATCAGGGCGAGGAATCCGAGAAGCACGCCGATGCCGACGGCGACCACCGGCAGCGCCGGGTTGGTGCCATCGACCGGCTGCGCCGAGCGCTCGTCGATGATGGGCAGCTGCACGCGCGACTCGGGCGCCACGGCGGCGGCATCCTGTTGCGCTGCGGCGTACTCCTGGAAGAGCGCTGCCGCCGTGCGCGAGATCTCTTCGGCGCGTGCCGGGTCGGGCGAGGTGCCCATGATGTCGAGAATCGGCAGCCGGTACGTGCCGGTGTTGGTCTGAGCGGTCGGCTGGGTCGTGCGCTGCTGCGCGGAGAGCGACTCGTCGGGGCCGAGCGACCCGACCTGCTGCTCGACTTGCGCGAGCAGCTCGTCGCTCGACGCGAGGTACGCGTAGACGACGGTGAGCGACGAGAGGTCGCGAGCGCTCGGCGGGGTGGTGCCTTCGGTGACGGCTTGCGTCGCATTGCGCGACGAGAAGACCGACACCGGATCGCTGACGAGGATGTTCGTCGACGCGCGGTACTCGATCTCGGTTCGCGGTTCGAACTCCCCCTGCAGGAACGCCCCGGTTTCCAGCTTGAACGCGGTGAACAGGGCTGCGGCGATCGCGACGAGGATTCCGAGCGTGAGAACGACTTTGTGCCGCCCGATGACTCGGAACATGTTGGTGAGATTCATCGTGTACCCCCGGTTGAACTGTCGATTCGGGTGCGACGCACCCCTGGACTTTCAGTGAATCGGCGTCCTTGCCGGCAGGCCCTCATCCCCCAGATGGGGGCCACCCCTGGCTTCACCGTAGGCAGGGGGGCGGGGGCGATGTCAACTGGGAACTTGCTGGACATCCGCTGTTTCGGGGGTGCGCTGAACCCCCCGAACGGGTGACGCTAGAGCCGACGGCCGCACGAGCGGCGAGGATTGATGGGGGTCCTGCATGGCGTCGCTCGGGGGAGCGTTGCGCTCCGTCCTCGATCCGAGGACGTGGCTGCATCAGGTGCGGCTTGCGCATTTCACGGCGTACAGCCACACTCGGCCGCGCGCTCGATTGCGTCGCGGTCCAGGGGTCACGTTCGCCCCGAACGTCTCGTTCCGCAACGCCGAACGCATCGAGATCGGCGCCGGATCCCACATCGGCGAGCACTCGGTCATCTGGGCGGGCAACTCGACCGGGCGCATCGTCTTCGGCGAGAAGTGCCTCCTCGCGCCCGGGGTCGTCGTAACCGCGTCGAACTACGGGATCGTGCGCGGCACCCCCGTGATGGACCAGCCGAAGGTCGAGCAGGACATCGTCATCGGCGACGGCGTGTGGCTCGGCGCCAACGTCGTGGTGACGGCGGGCGTGACGATCGGCGCCGGGGCGATCGTGGGGGCCGGCGCGGTCGTCACCCGCGACCTGCCGCCCGACTGCATCGCGGGAGGTATCCCCGCGAAGGTGATCGGGATGCGGCCCGAACCCGGGGAGGACAGCCGATGACGACGGATGTGGCGGTGCTGATCGTCAGCTACAACACCCGGGAGCGCACCCTCGAGTGCGTGCGATCGGTGCTCGCGCATCCCCCTGCTCCCGCCACCGAGATCGTCGTCGTCGACAACGATTCGGCCGACGGCTCGGCGGATGCGCTCGAGCTCGAGTTCCCGAACGTCACGGTGCTGCGCTCCGGCGGCAACCTCGGCTTCGCCCGCGCGGTGAACCTCGGCGCGGCGGTCACCACGAGCGAGTACCTGCTGCTGCTCAATCCCGACGCCGTCGCGCGCCCCGGGGCACTTGCCGCGTTGCTGACGTTCGCGCGCGCCCACCCCGAGCACGGGGTGTACGGCGGCCGCACGTTCCGGGAGGACGGCGAGCTCGACCCGTCGTCGTGCTGGGGCGCGCCGACACTGTGGTCGCTCGCGTGCTTCGCCCTCGGGTTGTCGACGGCCTTCGCGGGGTCGGCCGTGTTCGATCCCGAGTCGCTCGGCCGCTGGCAGCGCGACACCGTGCGCGAGGTGCCCATCGTGACGGGCTGCCTGCTGCTCGTGAGCCGCGCCGACTTCCTCGCGATCGGCGGGATGGACGAGCGCTTCTTCCTCTACGGCGAGGACGCCGAGTTCTCGCTGCGCGCCGCTCGCGCCGGAATGCGCCCGGTGATCGTGCCCGACGCGGCGATCGTGCATGCCGTCGGCGCGTCGACGGGCGCGCGGGGTCGCAAGATGACGATGGTGCTCGCCGGCAAGGTCACGCTGCTGCGATCGGCCTGGTCGCCGACGCGCGCGCGTCTCGGCGTCGCGATGCTCGTCGCCGGCGTGCGGCTGCGCGCGGCGCTGGAGACGATCACCCGGCGTCGCGATCGGATGTGGGCGCACGCGTGGGAGCATCGCGCCGACTGGCTCCCCGGCTACCCCGCGGCACGCCGCCTCATCTTCGGGCTGGCGACATGAGTCCGCGCGATGTGGTGTTCACCTTTACGTTCGAGACGTGGTCGGATGCGGTCGCGCGCGGCATGGCCCGCCCGCCCGATCGGCTCGCTCTCACGTTGCTCGAGCATCCCGATGTGCGCTCCCTCATCGTCGCCGACCCGCCGCGCAACGGCGCGCGCCGTCTCGCCAAGCGGCTGCTCGGCCGCGCGGAGGCACCGTTCCCCCACAGGGCCGGGCGAACCCATCTCGCCCCGGTCCTGTGGGGCCCGATCGACCCCGTCTCGGTGGCGGGACTCGAGCGCCAGGGTCGTGCCTACGACGCCGCGCTCGCCGCAGCGGCTCGCGCGGAAGGCATGAGCGACGTCGCCGTCATCACCGCGAGTCCGTTCGCGGCCGGGTACAGCTCGTTCTCGTGGGCGGCCGGAGCCACCTACTACGCTCGCGACGACTGGACCCAGCTGCCCTCCCGGCGCGACTGGTGGCCCGCGCTCCAGGAGTCGTACGCCCGGTTGCGCGACGCGGGACGCCCCGTCGTGGCCGTCTCGCAGACGATTCTCGACCGCATCGAGCCCACGGGGGAGGCGCTCGTCGTGCCGAACGGCGTCGAGCCCGCCGAGTGGATCGGTCCGACGCCCGTCGATCCGGTGTGGCTCGCCGACATCCCGCATCCGCGCGCGCTGTACGTCGGCACGCTCGACTCGCGCCTCGACGTGCCGGGGTTGCTCGAACTCGCCCGCCGCCGGCCCGATCTGCATGTCGTGCTGCTTGGCGTCGTCGGCGATCAGCACGCGGTCGCGCCGCTGCGCGGGGTGTCCAACATCCACGTGCTGCCGCCGACCGACCGTGCGGGGCTCGTCGCCGCCGTGCGCAACGCCGACCTCTGCCTCGTCTCGCACGCCCGCACGGCGCTTACCGAGGCGATGAGTCCGCTCAAGATCTACGAGTACCTCGCGGGCGGCGCGCCGGTGCTCTCGATCGACCTCGCCCCGGTGCGCGGCATCGACCCGCGGGTGCTGTTCACCGACACGACGGCGCAGTTCGCCGACCGGCTCGACGAGGCCCTCGCCCTCGGTCCGGCCGCCGAGGAGGCGCGGCTCGACTTCGTCGCCGCGAACTCGTGGCGCAGCCGGCACGACCGCATCCTCGACGTCGCGTTCCGCGCCGGCACCGTGGGGGCGGTCGCATGATCGTCGCCGCCGCCCCCGCCTACGCGACCCGCCACGCGAACCCGTACAACGCGCTGCTGGCCGACGCTCTCGCCGCGACGGGCGTGCAGATGCGGGAGTTCGCGCTGCGCGACCTGCTGCGCGCCCGCCCCGACATCGTGCACTTGCACTGGCCGGAGCTGCTGTTTCTCAGCACGCATCGGCCGTGGCAGGCCTGGGCCCGCATCACCGCGTTCCGGCGACTCATCCGCGCCGCCCGGCGCCGCGGCACCCGGCTCGTGTGGACGGTACACAACGACGGCGCCCACGAGGAGCGCTCGACGCCGTGGGTGCGCGCGGCGCTCGATCGGATGCTCGCGCGCGACGTCGACGCCGTCTTCAGTCTGAGCGAAGCGGGCGACCGCGCCGCCCGGGCCCGGATCGGCGACGACGTGCCCGTGTTCCGGGCCCGCCACGGCGACTACGAGGGCGCCTACCCGTTCCGATCGGACCGCGCCGCCGCGCGCGCCGAACTCGGGGTGGAGCCGCACGCCCGGCTCGTCGTCGCCGTCGGCCAGGTGCGGTCGTACAAGAATCTCGACGTGCTCGCCGAGGTCGCGCGCCGCTCTACCGACACCGAGCTGCGCCTGGTGATCGCGGGTGCTCCCGACGGCGACGCGACCACGGATGCCGTCGAACGCGCCGCGGCGGGCGACCCCCGCATCCGCCTCGACCTCGCCCACCTCGACGACGACCGGCTCGCCGCGTGGCTCGCCGCCGCCGACCTCATCGCGCTGCCCTACCGGCGCATCCTGAACTCGGGGGCGGCCCTGCTCGCCCTCTCGGCCCAGCGGCCGGTGCTCGTGCCGGCGCTCGGCGCGATGCCGGAGCTCGCCGCCGACGTCGGCCCCGAGTGGGTGCGCACCTACTCCGGCGACCTCGACACGCGAACGCTCGAGGATGCCGTCGCCTGGGCCGCGACGCCCCGCCCGACCCCGCCCGAACTCTCCGCCTACGCGTGGAGCCGCATCGCCGACGACACGATCGCCGGATACCGGCTGACGCTGGCCCGCCCGCCTAGATAGGCGACCTTCAGCGGCTCCGAAAGTGCCGCGGCTCAGGCGACTGCGTGGAACTCGATACGCAGACCAAGGGCGTGAGCGACCTTCGAGATGGTGGCGAAACTCGGGTTGCCTTCTGCGGTCAGCGCCTTGTAGAGGCCTTCGCGACTCATGCCGGTCTTTCTCGCCAGTTCGCTGATGTTGCCCGAGCGTGCAATCGTGCCCAATGCTCTGGCGACGACCGCTGGGTCGTCGCCCGACTCTTCGAGCGCGGCCTCCAGGTACGCGGCGGCATCTGCCGGGGTGCGCAGGTAGTCGGCGGCGTCGAAGCGAGCGAACCCCTCGGTGCTCTTAGCCATCGTTCCTCCATTCGGTCGCGATTCTCTTTGCGGTTTCGATGTCGACGCTCTGGGTTGACTTGTCGCCTCCGCACAACAGCAGCACGAGAGACTGACCGCGCTGGGCGAAGTAGACGCGGTAGCCCGGACCGTAGTCGATCTTCAGTTCCGAGACGCCGCCACCGACTGATCGCACGTCGCCCGGGTTGCCGAGCGCAAGGCGGTCGATCCGCACAAGAATCCGTGCGATGGCGCGTCTGTCCTTGAGTTTGCCAAGCCAGCGGTCGAAGCTCGCACTTCGCAAGATCTCGACCACCTGTCAAGTGTAGTTCACACCCGGCACTTGCCAGGTGAGCGTTCGCTGGGAACGCTTGCACATGCCG